>JBCDHF010000193.1:0-8720 GCA_038750375.1 Cyanobacteria bacterium P01_H01_bin.15 | reverse complement strand
TGTTGTGAATGTTTGTCAGATTCATATCCCCCTCCTATTTTATTGATTAAAATTATTGATATGAACTGCATCTTCATTAGAAATATCAGAAGCTAAGTTACAGAACGCTTTCTCTGAATCTTAGAACATCAGATTTCTACAGGTTTATCGTTGTCTCTATAGAAAGAAGACGGTATTTAGGTCAGACCTATACCAAACATTGTTATCAAAAAAATCAATCAAGCAATCGGGAAAAATCAGATATTTTATTTGAATACCCAGAAAGAAAAATCAGGTAAAGTCAGGTGTTTTCGATCATATAAAACAGATTAAATCCTATCAACTGTTCTTAGTTGAGTAAAAGACTAGGAGTCAAGTAGTAATACCCAAAATCACTTTGCCCGTGAAATCAATTTTCTGCTTGAGTCGGAGATGAACACTTCCACAGCAGAAGCCGATTATTTGCAGGCATTGGCGTATCGTTAATAAGTGTCAATCCCTGAGCTGCCGCCAGCTTATTAACTGCTTCAAAATCTCGAATCCCGCTGCGCCCATCCCGCAACTTCAGCCAGTTATCAAAATCCGCATTACTGGCACTTGTATAATTGCCCGCGTACTTGAAAGGACCATATACGCACAGCAAACCCCCTGAATTAAGCACCGGTGCCAAACCGCGAAAAAAGTCTTCCACCACTGACCAGTCCATGATGTGTAAGGTGTTGGCGGAAAAGACAGCATCGTATTTAGCAACTTTCCAAGGCTGCGCTGTTACATCCAACGCGATCGCAGAGGGCAGTTGTGGGGGTCCGTAAGCCATCAAATTGGCGGTTAACATTGGCAAATTGGCCGGATGATCGCTTGCTTGCCAGATCAGACGAGGCAAATTCAACGAAAAGAAAAGCGCATGTTGCCCCGTTCCGCTGCCAATTTCCAGTACTGAACTTACATTGCTGAAATGATGCTGTAGCTGGGCCCCAATGGGGCGCTTATTGTTTTCACAAGCCTGAGAAAAATTTTTCACGATGGGTTATTTACTGAGTAAGCATTTTTCAGTGCTTGGGATACTTATATAAAAACAGAATGAGGGAGCGATGACATCAATTCCGCTGAATCCGCTACCCCTTCTCGGAAAAAACACAATTTTTCGTTTTTTGATTAATTTGATCCTTTTAAGGCGTTCGATGAAGTTCGGCGCCTGGACGAAAGACTTACCGCAAAAAGATATAGCTCAAATAAGACGTGAAGGAAAATTGAGAAGAAACTATAGTTGCAATAGTTATCTGGCTCTTGTTGAAGCTTGTATTAGTATGCGGCTCTAGCACAGCTCTACTCAGACTACGAGGCGGCAACTATATCAACAAAAATTCTTATATTGCGTCAGGGCGCTTCCCCAAAATCTAACAAGCGGAAGGAGAATTATAAAAACCTGTGCAGTTAAACCGAATTTCGATATGGAAAGTCATAAAAAAAGAAAATGCCTGGAAGTCTTTCCGTGTTTCGACTCCAGGCATCTTCTACTTACTCCTCACACACCATTAGTACGTTAAAGCAAGCTCCCCAAAAGTGTCAACTGAATTTGCCATTTAACGGTCACTTCTGAATCTGGCCTATGGGATTGAATCTCTGCGATCGCAAAATTCGTCTGTGAGCATTTCTGGATGAAATTCCGAGGGAGTAAGAGTGACCGGCAGAGAGAAGGTTAAGATTGGTAAAGCTTTAAGCAAACCTCTGAGGAGCGGCTGCCATGACTTCCTTGTCCGAGACTATCCGCATTCGCGGCGCACGCCAGCACAATCTGAAAAACGTAGACATTGATTTGCCTCGGGATCAATTGATTGTGTTCACAGGTGTTTCGGGCTCAGGGAAGTCCTCCTTGGCGTTCGACACGATTTTTGCGGAAGGTCAGCGGCGCTATGTGGAATCTTTGAGCGCCTATGCACGGCAGTTCTTAGGACAGCTCGATAAGCCCGACGTGGATGCCATAGAAGGGCTTAGTCCGGCTATTTCCATCGATCAGAAATCCACCTCCCACAACCCCCGCTCGACGGTGGGAACGGTCACGGAAATCTACGACTATCTCCGCTTGCTGTTTGGTCGGGCCGGGGAGCCTCACTGCCCTCATTGCGGCCGCAGTATTCGGCCCCAGACGATCGATGAAATGTGCGATCGCGTAATGGATCTGCCAGAGAAAACGCGGTTTCAGATTTTGGCGCCGGTAGTGCGGGGGAAAAAAGGAACCCATAAGCAGTTGCTGTCTGGGCTGGCTTCTCAGGGGTTTGTCCGGGTACGGATTGACGGGAAGGTTCGGGAACTCAGCGATAATTTGGAGCTAGCTAAAACCAAGCAGCACGACATCGAGATTGTGATTGACCGGTTGATAATGAAGCCGGGTCTAGGGGAGCGACTGGCTGACTCCATGACTACTTGCCTGAGGCAATCAGAAGGCATTGTCTTGATCGATATTTTGAAAGCGCCGGAAGGGGTTGAGCTGGAGCCAGAAATTACCTTTAGCGAGAAATTTGCCTGTCCAGAGCATGGTGCGGTGATGGAGGAGTTATCACCCCGGTTGTTTTCCTTTAATTCACCCTATGGAGCCTGTCCTGAATGTCATGGTTTAGGCACATTGCGGGCATTTTCTGCGGATTTGGTAGTGCCGGACCCCAGTAAGCCCATTTATGCTGCGATCGCGCCGTGGTCGGAAAAGGATAATTCGTATTATTTGGCGCTGCTCCATGCAGTCGGGGAAGCGCACGGGTTTGAAATTTTTACCCCCTGGAAAGATCTAACGGATGAGCAGCGTTATGTTTTGCTGCATGGCAGTCAGGAAGAAATTTTTATTAGTGGGGATTCTCGATATAAGAAAAGTCGAGGATATCATCGCTTATTTGCGGGCATCTTGCCCATGTTGGAGCGGCAATATCAAGAGACGAATTCTGAGGCGTATAAGCAGAAGTTAGAAAAATATATTGTTAATCAGCCTTGTGAGGTCTGTGACGGGCAGCGGCTCAAGCCGGAATCATTGTCGGTGTATTTAGGACAGTTCAATATCAATGATTTGACCAGCGTTTCGATTAAAGATTGTTTGACGCGGATTGAGACGCTGGCCTTGAGTGAGCGACAGGCGCTGATTGGGGAATTGGCGCTGCGGGAAATAAAAGCCAGACTGCAGTTTTTGTTGGATGTCGGTCTGGATTATTTGAGTTTAGATCGGGCCGCGATGACGCTGTCGGGTGGGGAAGCGCAACGGATTCGCTTGGCAACGCAGATTGGTTCTGGGTTGACAGGGGTGTTATATGTGTTGGATGAACCGAGTATTGGGTTGCATCAACGGGATAATAGTCGGTTGCTAAATACGCTCAAAAAACTACGGGATCTGGGGAATACGTTAATCGTTGTTGAGCATGATGAAGAGACGATTCGAGAAGCGGATTATCTAGTGGATATTGGTCCGAAGGCCGGCATTCACGGTGGAGAGATTGTGGCAACGGGACAGCTCAAACAGATTTTACGAGCGAAGGAGTCCTTGACTGGCGCATATCTGTCGGGGCGTGAAGTGATAGATACACCACTAGAGCGACGAGCGGGGAAAAGTACGAAGTTGACGTTGAAGAATTGTCGACGGAATAATCTCAAAAATATTGATGTTTCGTTCCCGTTGGGTAAGTTGACTTGTGTAACCGGGGTTTCGGGGTCAGGTAAATCGACGCTGATTAATGAGCTGTTGCATCCAGCTCTACAGCATCATCTGTCGCGGAATGTACCTTTCCCAGCGGATTTGGATGAGATTGTTGGGATTAACGCGATTGATAAAGTAATTATAATTGATCAGTCGCCTATCGGGAGAACGCCGCGTTCGAATACGGCGACGTATACTGGGGTGTTTGATGCGATTCGGAATATCTTTTCCGAGACTATTGAGGCAAAAGCACGGGGCTATAAGCCGGGACAGTTTTCGTTTAACGTCAAGGGCGGTCGCTGTGAGGCGTGCAGTGGGCAGGGCGTGAATGTGATTGAGATGAACTTTTTACCGGATGTGTATGTGCAGTGTGAGGTGTGTAAAGGGGCTCGGTACAATCGGGAAACGTTGCAGGTGAAGTATAAGGACCGCTCCATTGCAGAAGTGTTGGATATGACGGTAGAAGAAGCCGTGGTGATGTTTGAGAACATTCCCCGGGCGGCGAGTCGTTTACAGACTCTGGTCGATGTGGGGTTGGGCTATGTAAAGTTGGGTCAGCCTGCACCGACGTTATCCGGAGGAGAAGCGCAGCGGGTAAAGTTGGCATCAGAGTTGTCGCGGCGGGCAACAGGAAAAACGTTGTATTTGATTGATGAGCCAACTACGGGGCTATCTTTTTATGATGTGCACCATTTGTTGAATGTATTGCAGCGGCTGGTGGATAAGGGAAATTCGATTATTGTGATTGAGCATAATTTGGATGTGATTCGGTCGGCGGATTGGATTATTGATTTGGGTCCGGAAGGGGGTGACAGAGGTGGGGAAATTATGGTGACAGGGACGCCAGAAACGGTAGCAGCGCATCCAAAGTCTTACACGGGGCATTATTTAGCGAATATATTGGCGCAGTATCCAGCGGCAGGGTAGTATGTAGGGGCTTAATGCGTATTTAGCTATAGTTTCCTGCGGATAATCATGTCGCAAATATCAGAGCGATTTCAGGAGCGGATCGATGAATGTCGGCAACAAAAGTTATCGGAGTTAGATCTGGATAATGTTTCGTGGAAAGGAGGCAGCAATCGCGACCAGCTAAATGAAATTCCGCCAGAGATATTTGAGTTCGAGTGGCTTACAAAACTCTATTTAAGTGAGAACGGAATCAAAGAGCTGCCAGAGAGCATTACCCGTCTGCAAAACTTACTAATACTCAATTTAAGTGAGAACGGAATCAAAGAGCTGCCAGAGAGCATTACCCGTCTGCAAAACTTATCACAACTCTATTTAAGTGGGAACCCTCTAGAGAAACCCCCATTAGAAATTTGTGAACAAGGAATCGCCGCAATCCAGGAGTATTTTACACAACTGGAAAAGGGTGTTGACTATCTCTACGAAGCCAAGCTCTTGATTGTCGGTGAACCCGGTGCCGGTAAAACGTCTCTCGCGAAGAAAATTAAAAATCCAGAGTATCAACTGAAGAAGGAAGATACGGATAATCCGGAAAAATCGACTGAAGGCATTGACGTCATTCGCTGGGATTTCCCAGGTAGTGAATGTGAGAATTTTGATGTCAATATTTGGGATTTTGGCGGCCAGCAAATCTATCACGAAACCCATCAGTTCTTCATAACCAAGCGCTCTCTCTATGTCTTGGTCTGTGATACCCGCAAAGAAGATACCGATTTCTACTATTGGCTTAATATCGTCGAACTCCTCAGCGAGAACAGTCCTGTACTCATTGTCAAAAACGAAAAACAAGACCGTACCCGAGATATTGGGGAGCCACAACTTCGCGGTCGTTTTAAAAATTTAGTTAGAACGTTAGCCGTCAATCTGGATGGTAATCGAGGACTAGAAGAACTTCTTGACGAAATCAAGTATCAAATCCAAAAGCTGCCGCACGTTGGCGATCAACTGGGTGCATCCCAGTTTTGTAAATCTCTAGGGAGAGAACAGCCCATTCAGGTAAGCACAACGATGTCGCAATACTTGTGGCACATTGTCTTCACGCCATTGTGCTCCCGATATTTTCACTCGTCGACTAATTTGTTTGACCGTTGACTCCACCTCTCCCGAGCCAATCGATATTCCTTCCGCCCAATAATAGCTGTAATTTACGATTCGATGCTGATGTTTAGATACATATTTTCTAAAACGCTCAACACCCAACCCTTTAACTGTTTCCAGTAATTCCAGTGCTCGGACTGCCTTTCCTCTCCAGAAGCATTCTTCGACTGCTTTCAGCATCGATGTTCGCTCTTCTATTTTGTGCAAATTTTCTACTAAGTGATATCAATCCAGAATTTCCCATCGTTGAATCTCCTTTCCCATCTCGGCAAATACATTCTATATGCCATCGTGACCATCTCCCCGGCACACTAGGGGGTGGGACAACGGCTGCTCGTTTACCCAAGCCACTAGACTCTCGTTCTCCCGATAGAATGCATTCACTCCTCCTTGATGCAAATTAACTCCTTTATAATCCCGCCAGATACAAGGCTGCCCTTCCGGTGTTCGTATTCTAATTTTGCCCCCGTCCACACTCATTTCCTTGATACCTTGCTCCATCATCGGGTCTTCAAATGTCTGACGATGAACTAGTCTATGTTGACAACTCTGTGGCACTTTAATGCCCGTCAATACTTCGATGTCTGCTGCTGCTCGTTTGTAGGATTCATTGGCGCTCAGCAGTAGGCAGTATTTCTCTAGATAAGGACTCCAACGGCTATAGGCTCTTATTTCCAGTCTTTTCGCTTGTTCTTCTGTTACCTTCAATTTTCCCAGAATGCTTTGGAGCTCTCGGGCTCGTCCTTTATCTGTGCTGCTGCTTTCTGAGATAAAAAATTACCGATTTCGGGACTGACATAATTCACTATTTGCTCCCGTACAGTTTTTTCAATGCCTGCCAATGTTTTGACCTCTTCCGGGTCTGTCTCTGAGTACAGAAGTGCCGCGATATCGCGGGCAAGGGCTTCCATTTGGGCTTTTTTACGGCATCCATCCTGCATAGTCAGGAGAAGTGGCGCCTTCAATTTAGCTCTTCTTCTGCTCCGTCTTTATACTCCTTGCAAAATTGGGATGCACCCAAATTAAGCTTTATTTCGGCTAGTCTAAAAGTTCGCTCATTTTAATTAGATTGTTCTAGAGTTGCTTGCCTAGAAGAACACCTCTTTGTCATCCAGGAAACCCTTTCTTGGAATACATCAAAATCAATACTTCTGTACATCATGTTCAAGTTTTCAGAACCGCAAATAACAAGGGAATCCATAAAAAGACAAATAAAAGCTCGTCTTTCTTCTTCGAACCCGAAGAGCTCTTTTCTTCAATTTGAGACTAGCTCATCGAGCAACAATATTCAGTATCAATTTTTGCGTAGCATTCTAGACAATGCTCAATCCTATTCTTACCCCGTAGATCAATGGCCCAGTAAACTTCAATTTTTCCCTTTCAATCATTATTTCATCCAAAAAAGCTTTCTACGAGTTTATAACTTCTTTCTCAAGAAGCAGAGAGTCGTGAATGACTCACTAATATTGCTGGAAGAAGCAATGATGGACACCAATGAGAGCCTTGAGTATCGTCTCTCAATCCTGGAAAATAGTGTTAAGACCCTAAGCTCTCAGCTCACTTCAGAAAACACCGGCGCAATAGAACTGGGGCCAGCAATCCAAAGCGTCCCCAGCGGAATGATAGATGAGCAGCGCTATGAATTTCTTCAAGACACCCTAAAGAACGCCCAGCTATTTTCCTCCCCGAATCAAGAGTGGCCGAGTAAGATCAGAATTTTTCCTTTCAATTTACGCCCAGTTCAGAAAAGGTTTTTGAGAATCTACAATTTTTTCATGAAAAAGCAAAGAGTTGTCAACAACTCTTTAATTCAGCCCCTAAGTTATATCCTTCAGATTAATAGTGATCTAGAGACGCGTATTTATCGTTTAGAAGCTACATTACAAGCATTATTGCAGACCATCGAGAAAGCAAAGCAAGATAACATTCATCAAATGCATGTTGATATCCAAAGGCTCGATGGTGAGAATAACAAAATTCATACCCGGTTAAACGCAGTTGAAGCTCAAGTTAGCATTGGGAAGCATAGTTTTGATGATTTTGTCAGCCAAGTTAATGCAGCAAGTGAACTTGTTAAGCGGAAAACTTTAATCGAAGATAACTTTTATCTTTTTTTCGAAAATAGATATAGAGGTACAGAGTCATCCATACAAGAGAAGCTACGAGTTTACTTTCCCTACGTCAAACAAATTGCAAATGAGTTTAATCGTCCCAGAATTTTGGATGTTGGGTGCGGCCGTGGAGAATGGTTGAAATTACTTGAAGATGAACTCGCTCTGTCGGGAACGGGAGTTGACTCCAGTATCACAATGGTTGAGCAATGTCAAAACAAGGGGCTAACTGTTGAGAAGGGGGATGCAATTCAGTATTTGAATAACCTGCCGGATCATTCCCTAGAGATCATAACTGCTTTCCATATCATTGAGCATTTACCAATTGGCTTTATCTACGAGTTTTTCCGTGAAATCAAGAGAGTTCTCAATGACGGTGGTTTATTTATTATTGAAACGCCTAACTGCAGTGGAAGTGGGCCTATCAATAAATACTTTTACCTGGATCCTACTCACATAAGACCGCTCCCACCTGAACTTCTGATTACCATCGCTGAGTTTCATGAGCTATACAGATTAGGGCTACTTCATTTGAACCCCCTTGAACAAGCACCTGTGGAGGATAAAGAGGACGAAGAGGGAACAGAAAACCCCAAGAACCAATCAAGCAATGAGGCGCAAGACTACGCATTACTTGGCTACGGGTAGAAAACAGACAGGAGAAATAGCAAAGTATATTCAATTAACGGCGTTGCATAATGTGGGGATGAAGCATAATAAAGAGGCAACGTAAAAAGAAAATCGCCAATGGAATGTCCGGAGTGCCAATCAAGCCATATTCGCAAAAACGGAATCCGTCGCGGGAAACAGAATCATATTTGCGCCGACTATGGTCCTAAAATTCATCAAAAATCCGAAAATCCATCGTGGCTATAGCGATGACGTTCGAC
>JBCDHF010000192.1:0-8778 GCA_038750375.1 Cyanobacteria bacterium P01_H01_bin.15 | reverse complement strand
TGTGAAGAGATTCTGAACCAATTCAAGTAGAGGCCAGCACAATAAACCCATAAAAGCGCTAACTTAACGATCAGATCTAGCCAAGAAATGAAAAAATGCATGGGCTTTCCAATTTTTGTCTAGGCTAGACAGCCGAACCTTCGCGCCCTTGCCCAATAGCAGAGGAGTCAGCTCGGGGTAAGACTTCCAACGAATGATCAGGTTTGGCCGACCCCGCCGACAAGAATTTCCATAGGTCTTGAAGATTAGATGATTTTAGAATGCTTTGAATTCTTTGCAGCGTCGTGTTGACGGATAAATACTCTGAGTGCTTTTTAACTAAGCAAAAAATTCGAGGATGTGGTGTCTGCTGAATCTCTTCGTTGTCGTCTACTAGAGCTTCGTGCAGTTTTTCTCCGGGACGAATACCACTGATCTTGATTTCAATGTCTCTGCCTGGAACATAGCCCTTCAACCGAATCAGTTGTTCAGCTAAGTCATAGATTTTCATTGGTTTTCCCATATCAAGCACAAGAGTTTGTCCAGTTTTGCCAACTGCCAAACTTTGAATAACGAGTCGCGTTGCTTCCGGCGTTGTCATAAAGTAGCGAGTCATGGTGGGGTCAGTGACAGTCACTGGCCCGCCTTTTGCAATTTGACTTTGAAAAATGGGAACCACGCTGCCCCGACTGCCTAAAACATTGCCAAACCGAACTGATAAAAATCGAGATTGGCTATTTTGGGCGACGCCGCTGACTAGAAGTTCGGCCAAACGTTTGCTCAGACCCATAAAATTGCTGGGAGCAACGGCTTTATCTGTGGAAATCAGGACAAAGGTTTTGACCCCAACACTTTCAGCCAACAATGCCAGATGAGCCGAAGCGATCGAGTTGTTTTCGATCGCTTCTGTCGGATTTTGTTCCATAAGCGGCACATGTTTATGCGCTGCCGCATGAAATACGACATTGGGTCGAAACTGCTCAAAAACGGCTCTAATTCGCGTTGCATGGCGAATGTCAGCAATAATGGGCACAATATCGAGCTGAGAAAAGGTTTGGCGCAGTTCTCGGTCAATATGGAAAATGCTGTTTTCGCCTCGACCCACCAGAATGAGTTGCCTGGGTTGCAAGCGGGCAATCTGACGACAAAGCTCTGAGCCGATGGTGCCACCGGCGCCGGTGACTAGCACCACCCGGTTTTGAATTTGTGCTGCGGCAGAGACAAACTCGCTGCACAGGGTTTGATCAAAATCCAGAAAGATTTCTGGACGCCCCAACAAGTCTTCTAGGCGAATGTCTCGAATTTGGCCAGTTAAGTTGCGATCGAGCAACAATTCTTGGACACGCGGCAAAATTTTGATGCCGATGCCTTCTGCCGTCGCCAAGTTGACAATGTGCTGAATGCGATCGCTGGAAGCAGACGGCATTGTGATGAGGATTTCGTCTGCTGCACATCGAGTCACCCAAGTCACTAATTGGCTCACTCTGCCAAGAACTTTAACGCCCTCCACCTGTCGTCCTAATTTGCTGGCATCATCATCCAAAAAACCAACAACTTCTAGAGTGAGACATCGATTTTGGCCAATTTCCCTGACGACCTGGGCACCAGAGCGTCCCGCACCCAAAAGCAACAGGCGTTTAGGCTGCTGCTGGGGTCGGCCAATGACGGCAATCCCCTGACGAGATTTTTGCCAGGAGCGTAAAAAACGAATGAGGATCATCCCGGTCAGGCAGAGGCTCCAGTCCGTCATCGCCACACCTAGAGGCAAGTTGACGGTTAGGAGAATAAATTTAGGTAAAACCAAACGGGTCGTCAGCACTAAAAGCAATGAATAAAAGCTGACAGACTGGAAGATGGCCCAAAAATCACGTTGGCTAAACAATCTCCAAATTTGTGAATATACCCTAAAGGCCCACTGGATTAGGAGACGGCAAGGAATGCCAACTAGCACAATGAATTTAATAAGTTGCCAATATTCAGTAGGAATTTCTCCTTCAAAGCGAATCGCAAAGGCTACTAACACAGCTAGGATTGCCACCAGGGTGTCTAGCGTGACTTGAGCAATTCGGTAGATGGATGGCATACGGTTAAAAGTAGGCATCAATATTGCAAACAGAACTGTCGCTAAAAGCTTAAAAGCACATTAGGGCCAACTTGCCCGTTAAACCATGAGGCTTGAGCGATGGGGTTGACGATATTTCGACAGAGTATTTTCCCGACCATAAGGTTAGTCAAGCTTACAGTCAGATGTCTCTAATATTGTCATATGACTTATTTTTCGCGACTATCGTCTCAAGTTTGGTCGCTGCCCCAAAGCTCTATGCAGGCGCGTGCTCTCTAGAGAAAGAGAATACACGGGATAACTTTTACCCTGAGGTGCTTCTAGAGTTGAGAGAGGGCTGCTTTAAACTTGGGAAATTGGTCTACCAACAGTCCAATAAAAATTCCGAGCATCAACCCGGCGATCACAGAAAGGGTCAGACGTGTTCCTAGAGAACTCCCTTGAGCGCTTTCAACATCGGCTAAAATCTTGATGTCCACCAATTCTTCCGGCTCTGATTGGGCCCTGGCGAGGGCGGCCTGATTAAATTGATAGTCAGCAAGCTGGGCAAATTCTTCTGCAAGTACCGCTTGTTGTTGCTGAAATTGCAGAAGATTTACTAAGGTGTCAGGATCGCCTGTTGCCGCTACAGGTGAAAGCGATTGACTTTCTAAGAAATCAATTTTTGATTGCGATCGCTGAATCAGCAAAGCCAGTCGCTCTTGGGCAGACACAATGTGTTTTTCCAGAAGGTCTGCTGCACTGGTTTCCCAAACTGCTATCGCCGCTTCACTAAAGGTTTCAAACCCGTCAGTACTTTCAGACTGTAGTGTCAGTCGCAAATCTTCTGGCACCTGAGTCGCTTCCGTCGGCGGTACCGCCTCGGTTGTGGCATTCACTTTAGGCAAAGCGCTAGGGTCATTTTGGTGCTCCAAAAAATAAGACTGCAGGGCCAAGGTTCCTTCTGACACAATCTCTGCAACCAACTCTTGGTCAATTTCTTGGGCCAATGCCAGTTCATCACCCGCAATGACCAAGCCTAACAAAGGGGACAGTTCAACGTCGAGGGAAAGGGTTCGCTGAACCTGAGTTTTTTGAGTTGCCGCCATGCCCAAGCTGGCTACAATCGCCGCTATCGTCACACCCCCAATGACTTTGAATTGACGCTTAAAAAAGCCCAAAATGTCGAGGAGAGAAATCTCATCGATTTCGTCATTGGGGGACGAAGCGGGTGGCTGAGCAGACTTCGGCAGAGGTGTTTGAGCCATTGGAAATTCAATGATGGGTAGCAAGCAACAGACAATAACGCAGCGCAATGGAACCTGGAAAATAAATGCGAGGCTGGGCAATATCGGATCGCTCTATTAACCGTCAAGACAATCGATTAGCGGCATCACCTCCTAGCAAGATGCCAGTCTAGTCACTCAATATACCAAAGTGGCTTGGCGGGCACATCACAAATTTCGACGACGGTTAGCTACTCACCGGCATCGAGAATGATGGTCAGGAGATAAGACTTGATGCTGAGAGGCATAGTAAGCGGTTTGTTGATATTATCTACCGTTGAAGCGTTGGGCTTGGCTGACTAAGATGCCAGCGGGGTATGGTTTCCTCTCAAGCCGTCGGTCATGGTGAGTGCAATGCAGCGATTAGAGATGTTCAATGAGAACCTTTTCACCAGACTTGTGACGGCTAACTGAATGGACGATTAAATCGCGAATCAAACCCTCAGAAATTATGGGAGCGTTTCTATGAAGGCCGTGATTCTGGCTGGTGGATTTGGGACTCGACTGAGTGAAGAAACTCACTTGAGACCTAAACCCATGGTTGAAATTGGCGGTAAGCCGATTTTGTGGCACATCCTCATGGGGTATTCCTTTTATGGCATTCATGAGTTTGTGGTTTGCTGTGGCTACAAAGGCTATGTGATTAAGGAATATTTTGCCAATTATTTTTTGCACATGTCTGATGTTACTTTTCACATGGATGAGAATCGAATGGAAGTGCATCGTCGACAGGCCCAGCCTTGGAAGGTGACCCTGGTTGATACTGGGGAAGGTACCTTAACTGGGGGGCGACTCAAGCGAGTGCAATCTTATGTGGAAGATCAAACCTTCTGTTTTACTTATGGCGACGGCGTGGCCAATGTAGATATTGCTGCCCTGGTCAAATTTCATCAGCAGCAAGGTCGGTGGGCTACGCTGACATCGGTTCAACCGCCAGGCCGGTATGGGGCCATTCGATTATCGCCTAATCATGAAGTCGAAGCGTTTCAAGAGAAGCCCCAGGGTGATAATGCTTGGGTTAATGGAGGCTTCTTTGTCTTGGAGCCAAAGATTTTTGATTATATCGAGGGCGACCAAGTCTCTTGGGAAAGTGGCCCCTTGCAAAGGTTAGCGGCTAAGAGCCAGTTGTCTGCTTACAAACACACTGGTTTTTGGCAGCCGATGGATACGCTGAGGGATAAGAACCATTTAGAATCGCTGTGGCAATCGGGGGATGCGCCTTGGAAAGTATGGCAATAGGTCGCAGTTTTTGGCAAGACAAGCGAGTTTTTCTGACTGGGCATACGGGATTTAAGGGGGGGTGGTTGGCGCTCTGGCTGAATGCTCTGGGGGCTAAGGTTTATGGATATGCTCTGGCACCACCAACCCAACCCAATTTGTTTGAGGTGGCTCAGGTCAAAACCGCTGTGGTCGACCACGCCATCGGTGATGTTTGCGATCGCCCCGCTCTGGCAAATGCGATGAGTGCAGCCCAGCCCGATGTCGTTTTTCATATGGCGGCTCAGCCCCTCGTCCGCTATTCCTACCAAGCCCCATTGGAAACCTATGCCGTCAACGTTTTAGGCACAGCTCATGTATTGGAGTGTGTGCGCTTTGCCCCGACGGTTCGAGCAGTGGTCAACATTACGACTGACAAATGCTACGAGAATCGAGAATGGTGCCATCCCTATCGTGAGGGTGACCCGCTGGGGGGGCATGACCCCTATAGCGCTAGCAAAGCCTGTGCTGAGATCGTGACTCAATCCTATCGAGCCAGCTTTTTTGACCCGCATGGTGAAACGGGTTCACTGCCAGCCATCGCAACCGTTCGAGCGGGCAATGTGATTGGCGGCGGCGATTGGGCCGAAGATCGACTCATTCCCGATTGTATGCGCGCTTGTCTGGCAGGAGAGCCCATTTTCCTCCGTTTTCCAGGGGCGATTCGCCCCTGGCAGCATGTCCTAGAGCCGTTAGCAGGCTACTTGATGCTGGCACAACAAATGTGCACTGACCCCGCCAAGTTTACTCAAGTCAAGGAAAGCAATGGCTGGAATTTTGGCCCCGATGCGGGCGGAGAAGCGACCGTAGCGACGGTGGCTCAGGAGGTCATTGATCTATGGGGTAAGGGCGAATTGCAAGTTGATGATAGCCATCGACATCCCCATGAAGCCGGGATTTTAAGGCTAGATACGACCAAGGCCCGGACTCAACTGGGTTGGCGCTCGCGCTGGTCGCTGTCAGGGGGGTTGGCACAAACCGTCAACTGGTACCGCGCTTGGCAACAACAGGAAGACATGCAAGCCTACTCCCTCAAGCAAATTGCTGCTTATCAGGAGGCGAGGCAATGAGTCAGCGATTTGACATCCAAACGACTCCCTTGGCCGGGCTGACGGTTACCCAAAGACAGGTCATTGGCGACTCGCGAGGCCAATTTAGTCGGCTCTATTGTTATGACGAGCTAGGCCGTTATGGCTTTGAGCAGACTATTAGCCAGATCAACCATTCTTTCACAGCGGTGCAGGGCACTGTCCGAGGGTTGCATTTTCAATACCCCCCCTATGCGGAGACCAAAATTGTTACTTGCCTTCGGGGCGAGATTTTTGACGTTGCCGTTGATCTTCGAGCAGACTCGCCAACTTTTCTGCAATGGCATGGTGAGGTATTATCTGCAGGCAATTGCAAAAGCTTGTGCATTCCCGAGGGCTTTGCCCACGGCTTTCAGACTTTGACGGGAGAGTGTGAATTGCTTTATCTACATACAGCAGCCTATTGCCCTGAAGCTGAGGGAGCATTGCATGTGCAAGATCCCAAGCTCGGTATCCCTTGGCCGTTGCCAATTGCTGAACTTTCTGACCGCGATCGCCATCATTCCTTTATTCAAGACTCCCAATTTTCAGGAGTGTCGGTATGAAATGTCGTCACTGTCATCATCCCGTCGAGCAGTCGTTTATCGATTTGGGCACCGCGCCGCCCTCCAACGCCTATCTGACGGCTGAACAGTTGCGATCGCCGGAGACATACTTCCCATTGCGGGTGTCGGTGTGTACCCATTGCTGGCTGGTGCAGACCGAAGACTTTGCTCAGGCGGAAGACCTCTTCGACTCTGAATATGCTTACTTCAGCTCTTTTTCGCAAACTTGGCTCGACCACGCCCAGCGTTACGTCACGGCTATGACCAAACGCTTTGAGTTAGATTCATCGAGTCTCGTGGTCGAAGTGGCTGCCAATGACGGCTATCTGTTGCAATACTTTCAAGCCCTCAATATTCCTTGCTTGGGGATTGAACCCACCGCGAGCACGGCAGCGGCGGCCAGAGCTAAAGGCTTGGAAATTGTGGAGGCTTTTTTTGGCGTTGATCAAGCGCAACAGTTAGTGGAGCAGGGAAAGCAAGCTGACCTCATGGCGGCTAATAATGTCTTGGCTCACGTTCCTGATATCAACGACTTCTTGGCGGGGTTTGCCATCTTGCTGAAGCCCCAAGGCGTAGTCACCTTCGAATTCCCCCACCTCCTGCAACTCGTTCAAAACAATCAATTTGACACCATTTATCATGAACATTTTTCTTACCTGTCTCTAGTTGCGCTCAAGCATATTTTTGCAGCTAATGGATTGAGTGTTTTTGATGTCGAATCATTGCCTACCCATGGAGGTAGCCTGCGAGTATTTGCCCAACGACAAGATAGCTCGCACTATGCTACGACTGAACGCGTACAGAACATATTGCAGCAGGAAATGCGGGCGGGCTTGCTAGAAACCAGTTTTTACCAGCACTTTCAAAGCGCTGCTGATCGTGTCAAGGATGATTTCCTGCGCTTTCTCTTGACGGCCAAGGAACAAGGTAAGACGGTAGTGGGCTATGGGGCAGCGGCCAAAGGCAATACCCTATTGAACTATGCCGGTGTTCGCTCAGATTTAATTGCATTTGTGTGCGATCGCAACCCCGCTAAGCAAGGCAAATTTATGCCCGGAAGCCGCATTCCTATCCTAGAAGAAAGCCAGATTTCGATCCTGTGCCCTGATTATGTCGTGATTTTCCCTTGGAACATTAAAGCTGAGGTCATGGCACAACTGGCCTACGTCCGTGAGTGGAATGGCCAATTTGTGACGGCTGTTCCTCACCTGGAGGTTTTGAAGTGAAAGTCGCAGTGACCGGAGCAACTGGGTTTATTGGACAGCACGTTGTCAAATCACTACAGAAATTTCCAGTAGAGATAGTTGCAGCCGTGAGAAACGGCTCTTCAGATAAAGCTAAATCGTTGGGAGTTACAACGGTAGAATTCGACCTAGCTGCTTCTACTGATTCAGCCTATGCTCAGTTGGGATTCCCCGATACCCTAATTCATCTTGCCTGGGCAGGATTGCCAAACTACAAGTCATTGCATCATTTCGAACAAGAGCTTCCCCGGCATTACACTTTTTTGCAGAGATTAGTGCAATCAGGACTCACCCACTTAGTGGTCACAGGAACTTGCTTTGAATATGGAATGCAGTCAGGCTTGCTGCACGAATCTCTACCCCCTTTACCGAGTAATCCCTATGGGTTTGCAAAAAACTCCTTACGTGTCCAGCTCGAATTTCTTCAAGCACAAACCCCTTTTGCCTTGACCTGGGCTAGATTATTTTATCTATATGGTGAAGGGCAAGCTCCCAATTCTTTATTTCCCCAATTACAGCAAGCTGTTCAACGGGGTGACAACTCATTTAATATGTCCGGTGGCGAACAACTTCGCGACTATCTATCTATTACTGAAATCGCTGAAGGGCTGGTAAATCTAGCGCTTAGCAAAACAGGACACAATGTCATCAACATTTGTTCAGGGAAACCCGTCTCCGTCAGAAGATTAGTAGAAAACTGGATAAAGACCAATAATTGGAAGATTGACCTCAATTTGGGCTATTATCCTTATCCAGAGTACGAACCCTTTGCCTTCTGGGGTGATCGCACGAAATTTAGCAACGCTTTGGGGCTGTGATGACTGATTACAATAGTATTTATAAGGTTGAGCAACTTCCTATCTTTCAAAATCAGATGTTTGACACATCTCAAAAAGCTAGAGCATGTGTCAAAGGAGATATTGAATTAGTTCAAGACTTAAAAACTGGCCTCATTTTTAACCAGGCATTTCAGCCAGACCTGATGGAATACAGTGCTGATTATCAAAATGAGCAAGCTATTAGTCCTGCTTTCAAGGAGCATCTCAACAATGTAACTAAGATTATCCAAACTCATTTTGAAGGAGAAGATCTTTTAGAAGTAGGCTGCGGTAAAGGTCGATTTTTGGAGCTTTTACAAAGTAGAGGGTTCAACATAATTGGCACTGATCCAACCTATGAGGGCAACAACTCTGCAGTCATTAGGCAGTATTTTGATTCGAACTTAGAATTACAGGCAGACTCCATCATTCTGCGCCATGTTCTTGAGCATGTGAAAAACCCAATTGATTTTTGCTCAAAAATTAGAGATGCTAATCGAGGAGGCAAAATCTATATCGA
>JBCDHF010000191.1:0-8800 GCA_038750375.1 Cyanobacteria bacterium P01_H01_bin.15 | reverse complement strand
CTCCGATCGCCTCAAAGCGTTGCAAAACAAGATGCAAGAATATCTACGCTGCGGATTACGACTCGGGTGGCTCATCAATCCCCAGGAGCAGCAGGCAGAAATTTATCGCCCACAACAACCTGTAGAAACGGTCAATCTCCCCGCAGTTCTAAGCGGTGAATCAGTCCTTCCCGGCTTTGTATTGAACTGGGTCTGAACCGTTGGCACGTCCCGGACAAACGTTTGAATAACATGGAACTGTTGTGTAACGAGCACACTATACAGATTCAGATTAAATCTAAAGAAACGGAAGCTCTGAAAAACTGGGGTGCTAGGATTCGAACCTAGGAATGGCTGGACCAAAACCAGCTGCCTTACCGCTTGGCGACACCCCAACGGTGATTTGCCTTAGACATCTTAACAGGTTGCTTTGGGATTTTGCCAAGGAGCGCCTATTTTTTTGCTCACATTCTGATTCCTCAAGTCTTTCCCATGATTTTGACCACCACTGATTACTTGCAAAACACAACTGTGACTGAATACCTCGGCGTCGTCACGGCAGAAGTTGTTTATGGCAGTAATGCGCTCCGGGACTTTTTTGCCGGAATTCGCGATTTTGTGGGCGGTCGCACCGGCAGCTACGAAGAAGTTTTTCTCAAGGGTCACCAAGAAGCGCTCAAAGAATTGGAAAGACGCGCAAAAAAGCTCAACGCCGACGGCGTTATCGGCATTGCTGTTAATACCGGCACCATTGATCTTGACGATCGCGGAGCTTTACTACTCATTACCGCCACCGGAACCGCCGTCAAATTCTGATTAAAGCGTACTCATTCCATTTCCTACATACTTCACTTTGCGATCGCCTAAAATCGAGGGCGCTGAGTTTACGGTACTAACTCTCAGGGTGAAACCCTCAGCGATGACCCCCGGCATTTAAACCCCACCATTCAATCACTTTCTTAATAGATGTATCCTCCCGTCGATCCAATTATTTTTGCCTTTGGTCCGTTTGCCCTGCGCTGGTACGGGTTGCTAATGCTCACTGCCATTTTGCTGGGTGCTTGGATCGCTAGTGAGCAGCTAGAGCGCCAAGGAGAACCGGGCGACAATCTCTGGGATATGTTGATTTGGCTATTGGTGCCGGCCATGCTCGGGGCGCGACTTTACTACGTATTCATCCAATCGCCGCGCAGTGACGCCGGAATCGGATACTATCTCAGCCACCCAGGACAAATTCTGCAAGTTTGGCAGGGCGGCATTCATATTTTTGGGGCCTTTATCGCCGGAAGTTTAGCGCTCGTACTTTACTGTCGCTGGAAAAAGTTGGCCCCGCTCAAATACTTAGATGCGATCGCATTAGCCTTACCGCTTGCCCAAGCTGTTGGCCGCTGGGGCAACTTTATTAATCAGGAACTGTATGGCCCTCCTACCCAACTACCGTGGGGACTCCTCATTGATGCACGCCATCGCATTGCCCCCTATCAAGATTTAACCGCTTACCCAGACAGCACTCGTTTTCAGCCACTTTTTCTCTACGAGTCCCTCTGGAATTTTCTGGGATTTGCCCTGATCTTCTGGCTGTCTCGGCGCTTCGATAAGCAGCTTCAAGACGGCGATATTTTGCTGATGTATCTGCTCTGGTACCCAACGGGTCGATTTTTTATCGAATTTCTCCGCACGGATTCCTGGTTTTTCCCCGGTACGCCCTTTAACGTGGTGCATATCCTCTGCGCAGTGGCTATCACAATCAGCGCCGCAACCCTTTGGTGGCGACACGGACGCAAAAAAACGGCAGAAACATAGAGTCCCAGCCGCGTTAAAGAGATAAGGAATATATCAGAACACTGGTTACCGGCCGAGCCAATCTTGCCCTAATTGAATGGTGATATCGGAAGATAAATTGCCAGTACTCTCGACAACGGTTTGGCCGACACCCAACACTGACTGCACACCATTCGCCCCTTTGCGATCGCCTCTCTGGGCGACGATGCGAGTCTTATCAAGCGGTTTAGATTGAGGCTGACCTGCATAAATTCGTCCATAGCCCGCCCGTTGCAGCTCACGAACTAATGCCTGGACAGCTTCCTCATCACCCGTACTGTCCTCAATATAGATACGCAAATCTTCGGCAGTGCGATAGTCGTCATCGGCATACCCCCAGCTAAACTTATCAGCCAGTACCCTCGAAATTCCCTGCTCATCGGGCAGCCAATAGCTAACACTCTGACGTCCATTGCCGCTAAAGTCACCTGGCAACATCGTCATTTCAACGCTGTCTCGGTCTGTTTGCACCGCAAAACCAATCAGCGCCATCATCTCTTCAACGGACAAATTGGTGTCGACATTATTTTGAATTACCGACAGTAGCTTAGGCAGCTTAATCGCAATCGAAGGACGGAAAATCTGCTCCTTAACAGCACGAATTAAAGTCTGCTGTCGCTGTACCCGACCAATATCCCCATAATTATCGTGGCGGAAACGCAAAAACTGGACGGCTTTTTCCCCATCCAGATGCTGCTGGCCTTCCTTCAGGTTGATATAGAGATGCTGACTATCATCCTGGTATTTCATGTCTTTGGGCACATAAAGCTCGACGCCACCCAACGCATCCACCAGTTCTTCAACCCCTTGGACATTGACCCGGATGTAGCGATCAACCGGTAAGTCATTGAGTAGGCCACTAACCGCTTGAGCCGAAGCAGCTGGTCCCCCCACATAGTTAGCCGTATTGATTTTGGTAACTCCAATATCATCGACTCTGACCCGGGTGTCCCGAGGAATGGACAGCACCGATAAATTATCTTGACGAGGATCAAAGCGCATCAACAGCATGCTGTCGGAATGCCCTTCAAATGAATCCACCAGGGCATGGTATCCCAGCTCTTCTCCGCGAGGACTGCCGATGTCCGATGTCAAAACTTTTGTCCCCAACACCAAAATATTGACCGGGCGCGACAGTCGAGGAATTTGGAGCGTCTTGCTCGCGATCGAATCTTCCGGCGAAAAAACTTGCGCTTCGTCTGCCGTTAGCTCCGTTTGGCGAAGCGGCGTCGAGGACATAGCAAACGCCAGCCAAGCGCCCGCTCCTGCAGAGGCGATGGCGACTAGCGCCAGCAATAATTTCACGCCCCACCAGCTTTGGTGTCTACGTTTACGGGATTGACTACTCCGACGCTTCGGTGAAGATGAAGCATACCGAGTCTCGGGCGGACGAACTTTAGGTCTGGTGGCGGTCACGGAAACTCCTCTCACAGGTTTTAAAGAATCGGCTGTAATCAGCCCCCTCTCACTAACCGGGAGTCGCTAGCCCCCGATAGTTAGTATTAAGTTTAGTTACTTTAGGGCTTTTTGGTGTGATTGTTCACAATTGAGGGTAAGGATTTGCCTTGGCTGGCCCGCCAAAGATAGTAGCTACTGAGCAAAATATATAGGGTCGTCACCAGTCCTTGACCATAGAGCAATCGAAACCGCAGAGTCTCTGACGTTTCCGGACTAATTCCACTAGTCAATAGACAGCTGACCAGCCAGGTAATTCCCAAAATCAAGGACAGACGACTGCGCTTACCGAGTTCCCCAGACGGCGATCGCAAAAGGGTAACGAGAGCAGGAACCAGCCCCAAAAAGGGCACAAAATATATAGATCTGCGCAATCGCTGGAGCTTTTCTGCAGGACTATCCATAAAAGTTTAGGAGCAAGTTAGACCCGAATTTTCCATCGCGATCACTTAACTAAGGGGAAAGTTCAGACTGGAAAAAGCCACGTCTGCACTCTGAAGACTGTTTGGGCAGATTTAGTCCGACTTTATCAGACGCAGCGAGTATATACACTCAGTTGTTCTGCTGAAATTTTGCTAATGACCCTCGAAAGCTTGCCCAGACCCCGAAGCCTGACTGCCCTGATTCTGGCAGGAGGAAAAAGTCGTCGTATGGGTCGAGATAAGGCTCTGCTCCAAGTCCAAGCGCGACCGTTGCTGACCCAATTAATTGCTGCCGCAGAAAACTTCGCTCAGTCCGTCCAGATCATTACTCCTTGGCCAGACCGCTATCGGAAACTTGTCTCGCCTCGGACACAATTTATTGTTGAGCGAAATCCGGCAGGACCCCTCCAGGGCTTCCGACAAGGGTTATCTGCGGTATCCACTCCTTGGGTCTTATTACTAGCCTGCGATCTGCCATTTTTAACTCATGCGCAGCTAAAACTATGGCTAGCTCAGATTGAGTCCTCCCCGACCGCGATCGCGTATCTGCCGCGAAGTGCTAAAGGTTGGGAACCCCTGTGTGGATTTTATCGGCGGGACTGCGCCGCTAGTTTGGCGGTCTACTTAGAAAAATTCCCGTCCGGATCATTTCAAGACTGGCTAAAAACCCAACAGGTGAGCGAACTCAGCGTTTGCGATCGCAAAGTGTTGTTCAACTGCAATACTCCCGCCGACTATCAGCGGGCGCTTAGCGAACAGGGTGACTGCGGACTGTCTCCACAAACTGCGCTACCCGGATCGGATCAACCGGCTCCGTAATTTTTCCGTGCCGCTTCAGAGAGCTGGCAACAATCACCCCATCAGCGATGGATAAAAGCTTTTCCACATTGTCCAAATCAGCGCCACTACCAATGAGCAATGGTGTCGCTTGAGCTGCTTTCTTGGCAAGCTCCAGATCGGGCAGAGACGGCGCATAGCCAGTGGCTCGCCCCGAGAAAATAACCGCGTCAGCGAGTCCTCGTCCAATCGTTTCTTCCACTGTTACCACTAAAGAGGGGACCCCAATGGGCTGAGCATGTTTAACCAAAACATCCGCGAAAATCTTGACATCGCTACCCACCAATCGCCGGTAAGAGAGCAATTCCCGCGCTTGACCTTCCACCAAGCCCTGATCCGTCGCCATTACCCCGCTTAAGATGTTGACCCGCAGAAATTGCGCACCGGTACAAGCTGCGATCGCACAAGCACTGCGCCCATCATTGCGCAAAACATTCAACCCAATGGGAATTGCCACCAAGCTTGTTAGTCGATTCACAATGAGCGTCATGGCGCTCACAACAGCGGGATCTACGGACCCTTTGCAAAAGGGCGCATCAAAAAAGTTCTCAACAATAATTCCATCGACCCCACCCGCAGCAAGGGCTGCCGCCTCTTGCTCGGCCCGGGCCATCACCCTTGCTAAATTACCGCCCCAACGGGGGGAAGTAGGAAGCGGCAAAAGATGTACCACCCCGATGACAGGGCAGTTAGTTTGAAAAAGTTCGCTTAACACTCGTTCCGGACAGCAGTCTGACTTAAAGAATTGTATCGGTAATGGGTTATTTCCTCACTTTCCTCTGAATGAGAAAAATTTCATCCGGAATCAGTTAAGATGTCTTTACATTCACAAAAACATTTGGGGTAACCCCACCTTCTCGTCTTCATTGGCTAAAACACAATTAATGACTGCCCGGCCTACGATTGCCATTTCCCACTTAGGCTGCGAGAAAAATCGAATTGATTCTGAGCACATGCTGGGAATGCTGGTGTCAGCAGGCTATGAGGTAGACGCCAATGAGGAGTTGGCAGACTATGTGATCGTTAATACTTGCAGCTTTATTGGGGAGGCTCGCCAGGAGTCGGTTCGGACTCTGGTCGAGTTAGCTGAGGCTGATAAGAAAATCGTAATTACTGGATGCCTAGCGCAGCATTTTCAGGAAGAGCTACTGGCAGAAATTCCTGAAGCTGTTGCGGTTGTGGGAACCGGTGATTATCAGCAAATCGTTAATGTGTTGGATCGCGTGCAAGCCGGCGAGCGAGTAAAAGCAGTTTCTGCTGATCCTAAATTTATTGCCGACGAGCACACTCCTCGCTATCGCACGACGACTGAGGGGGTCGCGTATCTACGCATTGCAGAGGGTTGTGACTATCGCTGCGCTTTTTGTATTATTCCCCATCTGCGAGGCAAACAGCGCTCGCGAACTATTGAATCCATTGTTGCCGAAGCCCATGAGTTGGCAAATCAAGGGGTTCAGGAGCTAGTGTTGATCTCGCAAATTAGCACTAACTACGGTTTGGACATATATGGCAAGCCCCATTTAGCTCAACTTTTACGAGCCTTGGGTGACGTAGATGTGCCTTGGATTCGAGTTCACTACGCCTACCCTACCGGCTTAACTCCAGCTGTCATTGCCGCAATTCAAGAAACACCCAACGTTTTACCATATCTAGATTTACCGCTCCAGCATTCTCATCCTGAGATTTTGCGATCGATGAATCGTCCTTGGCAGGGACAAGTCAATGATCAAATAATTGAGCGCTTACGCAGTGCACTACCCAAAGCCGTTCTGAGAACTACATTTATTGTCGGATTCCCAGGAGAAACTGACGAGCATTTTGCTCACTTGCAGTCATTTATTCAGCGCCATCGCTTCGATCATGTTGGCGTATTCAAGTTTTCGCCGGAGGACGGGACCCCGGCCGGTTCTTTCCCGAATCAGGTCCCGGCTGAGACCGCGGCTGTCCGTCACGGGCAGTTAATGCAGTTACAGCAGCCCATTTCTTTAGCGAAAAATCAAGCCTGCGTCGATCAGACCTTTGACGTCTTGCTCGAACAGGTTAATCCCGATACGGGAGAACTTATCGGTCGTGCCGCCCGCTTTGCCCCAGAGGTGGATGGGTTGGTTTATGTCCAAGGAGAAGCGGCCCTTGGCTCGATGGTACCGGTAAAGATTACAGCCGCTGATGTTTACGATCTCTACGGCCACATTGTGGATTAGTTAGAAATCTATCATCCTGCGGACTTTACAGGTCTGGGCCTTGCGCCCCAAGCTGTGGGGGACGCGTTTATCCATCTCACAAGTCACGACTTTTAACACATGACCACGACATTTTCCGACCTGGGGCTTTCCCAGGCACGTCTCGAACGCCTTCAAGAATTGGGGTTCGATACCCCCACAGATATTCAGCGCCAAGCGATCCCTGAGCTGCTCAAAGGGCGCGATATAGTCGGTCAATCCCAGACAGGAACCGGTAAAACCGCAGCTTACTCGTTGCCATTGCTCGATAAGCTCGATCTTTCTCAGCGCCATGTTCAAGGTGTCATTCTGGCGCCCACTCGCGAACTAGCCCAACAGGTCGGAGACGCGATCGCAGATTTAGCGGGCGAGCGTAAGCTTCGTATTGCCACTATTTGTGGAGGACAATCGTTTGAGCGCCAAATTCGGGCATTGCAACGGGGCGCCCAACTCGTAGTCGGGACGCCAGGACGAGTCATTGATTTGTTGGAGCGTAGAGAGTTGCGGTTCGAACAACTTCGTTGGGCGGTTCTTGATGAGGCTGACGAAATGCTCAGCATGGGATTTATTGACGACGTTCGAACCATATTGCGTCAAGCGCCAGCAGAGCGGCAGATCGCGTGTTTCTCGGCAACGATGCCCGTAGCCATCAAGCAGCTGGTCAAGGAATTTCTCAACGATCCAGCGACTATTTCGATTAAACAGACCAACACCACACCTACGCGCATTGAGCAGCATCTCTACTTTGTGCCTCGCCGTTGGTCTAAGATTCAGACCCTTCTGCCCATTTTGGAGGTTGAAGATCCTACGGCCGCAATTATCTTTGTCCGCACCAAACGGATGGCTGGCGAGTTAACGAACACCCTTCAAGCATCGGGGCTTAGTGCCGATGAATATCATGGCAATCTCAGTCAAAGCCAGCGTGAACGCCTGGTTCAACGTTTCCGTGATGGGAAAGTCCGCTTATTAGTTGCGACCGACATTGCAGCCCGAGGCTTAGATGTTGAGCATCTCAGCCATTCAATTAACTTTGACATGCCGGAAAGTGCGGAAACCTATATCCACCGTATTGGCCGGACTGGACGTGCTGGTCGCGAAGGAACCGCGATTTCGATCGTTGATTATCGTGAGCGTCGCTTACTTCGCAATATTGAGCATCACTTAGGAAAGCGTTTAACTAACCGTTCTGTGCCGACTCGCGCAGAGGTCGAGGCTAAGCACCTCAGCAAGTTCCGTACTCGCGTTCAGGATGCTTTGGCCGGTGAGCGCATGGCATCCTTCTTGCCCATGGTTCATGACTTGAGCGCAGACTACGATCCAATGGCGATTGCGGCAGCTGCGCTGCAAATGGTCTACGACCAAGATTGTCCCAACTGGTTAAGCACTGACTGGGATGCTCCCCAGACTAGTGAAAAGCCGATTATCAGAAAAAATCGTTCTGGAGGTCGACACAATTCGCGTCGTCCCTATGCGTCCTCTTCTCGATAAATTACTGAACAAAAATTCAGTAGCTTAAAGCAGTCGTCACTTTCATAAGGTTAGGGCTGCGTGCCAGAATGCTCTAGAATTAGGCAACTCAAAATCAGGTGTGTCCTAAGCGATCCGGCGAAGGTAGTAGAATACTCAAAGCTCAAGGGCGAAAAAGTCCTTGAGCTTTTTAGTCCTGACTGTCGCCAACTTGCTCAGACAACCGATGATTCTGAGTTAACCTGAGTTCGGGTTTAGCGATCACAGGAAATACCTTGCCAGCAAATGATTTTGGCTTTTTTCGATTATCAAAACCGACAGTTGAAGTAAATTTTTTGATTCTCCTGCCACTCGTTAGGCTTTGGTCACTGGCATGGCCGACCTGCGACACCCTCACCCTGTACTTGAGTCTCGCCATAGCAGCTAATGCTTGCTCTACTTGGACTTTGACGTATTTAGTCTGAGATAAAATCCTTGATGACTGAAGTTCTGCCTAAAAATCGACCCATTTCTTATCCCGAACTCAGGTTTTGTAAGGGGGTGGCTGCATGCCAGAACGCTCTAGAATTTGGCAACTCAAAATCAGAAGTGCCCTAAGCG
>JBCDHF010000190.1:0-8824 GCA_038750375.1 Cyanobacteria bacterium P01_H01_bin.15 | reverse complement strand
CTCATCCTTCCGGGGTTAAAGCTCGCCTGGCAGGAGCGGGGTCAGAGCTGGGGCAAGTGGGTCTTGATCTCAGGATTAGGCTATTTGCTGGCGATTTCGGTCATGGCCACCAAGCTCCCCTGGTATTGTTTGCCTGTTTATCCCGCCTTTGCGATCGCGGTCGGGGGCTATCTCGATGAAATTTGGCAAGCGCCTCGCAGTCGTCACTATCCCTTATTTTGGCGGACTTGGCTGGCGTTGATTGCCTTGGTGGCAGTGGGGGGCATGGGCTATGCCTGGGTCAACGAGGCCCCGATACTGATTGGCGTCTTTGCTGCTCTTACCTTTTCCAGCTTGGTAACCATTCAGCTACTAACGCGAAAAGATCCTCAATTCTTGAGTATTTTGCTGTGGGGTACTTACTTGGCACTGTTGTTACTGATGGGCTCAAGTCACTGGCTGTGGGAGATTAACGAGGCATTTGTTGTGGAACCTGTTGCGGAGTTAGTTCGGACCCTGCCAGCTGATGAGCCCGTTTACATTTGGTTTTTCCATCAGCGCCCGGCCTTGAACTTTTATAGTCAACGTCCGGTTTTACCGCTCAGTGCCAGAGTCCCATCCTTGGATTTGCAGTCAGCCAGCGCTGAGCAAATTAAACAGCAGCTCACCAGTGAGCCAGGAAACCGCCAATGGAGCGACCTGGGCAACGCCTATCTATTAGTTCCGCCTGGAGTTGCGCCTGTCCTAAGCAGTTTGCCCTGCACGGCGATCCCAGCGGAGCTGCCTTCAACCAGCCACTGGCAGATTGTTCACACTGAAGCGTGTGCTTATTGAGAAAGGAACTATAAATTTTTCGGACAATCAGTGTCGTAGCAAAATAACACCAATCAAAAAATAGATGAGTATTGAGCCCAAGGAATACTAAGCGTTTAGAACTTGTGCGGGTTGCCTACTTATCGTCATAATCAGACCCATTTTCGTCCTCAATACTATCGATTTGGACTAATTTGATGTGTTTCCGACCGAGAATAATTTCAAACTCGTCGCCTGGTTGAAGATTCATTTGCTTGGTATAGGCGGCACCAATTAACAAGTTCCCATTTGCTTGCACACTGATTCGGTAGCTTGCTGAACGTCCGCCTCGACCCTGACCGTTTTGAGGGGAATCTAACTTAATCTTTTTCGCTTCTAAAAGTGCGTTCAGAAACTTCATCATATTAACGCGCTGAACACCGCTTTTCGTGAGAGTCCAATAACCACATTCTTTGGCTTTTTCCTCTTTGGAGAGATCGCTCAATTTCGCGACCTTTTCTAGTAAGCTTTTTCCTGTTAAGGGCTCCGGCTGTTTTTTCTTGGGCATTAACTTATTGGGAAATCAAAAGATTATAGACTGTCTTGAATGCTCGGATAGATGTTAACAACATATACCCGTAACCTTGTCAGGATTAATATTGTAAACGGTGAGGGTAAAGTTAGTCTTCACTTCATAGAAATTAGACAGTCTATAATTAATTTTTTGTTACTTGGTCAATCCTATTAAATTGATTTTTAGAGAGATTCTTTGTTCTCTTTATTAGATGTCTGGAGCAGTATTTTATACCCATTGGCATAGGTTTGAATGTCGTTTTTTGGCTCAGACCCAATATAGGAATAGGTAATGCGAGTTATTTGATGAAGTTGGCTTTTTGATTCATCTTTGGAACCCGTTCATTCAATTATCTGAGCTAATTGGCCGCCATTTTATCGGAATAGGCTCCTGCGCCTGAGAGGACATTAGGGCCTGTTCATCGCGACTTTTCATCAGGGTCAGATCTCTTTACTTCTGGCAGGTGAAGCTTGCAAGCTTGTCGCTTCGTCCGAATGCCATCGGCATTGCTGATTTTAAGTGGCGCCATTCAAAAACTATCTGGAGGGCAATCACACTTTTCTGAAAGTGACAATTGTGGTGAGGACACATCCACTTCAACATCACAGATGAGGATTCCGGAAATCGAGGAAAATTTAGAATGAGTCCGTGGTCGATTTTGGGGTTAGGGTAATCACTCATTATGAAATTAACAACTCGGGGGCATTACAGCGTTAAGGCGCTGCTGGATTTGACCTTGCATCCTCAAGGACCGGTTTCCGTCCGTGCGATCGCAAAACGCCAAGAAATACCAGCTCCCTATTTAGAAAAATTGCTGATTGAAATGCGTAAGGCGAATCTGGTGCGCTCGGTGCGCGGTGTGCAGGGTGGGTATGTGCTAGCCGCAGCACCCGAAAATATTTCTCTGGGTCAAATTTTGGGGGCGGTGGGGGAGACCTTGCCGCCTTTATCCCGGCTTGATCCTGCCGCAGAGCAGGCTGAGGATTGGGTGACCCATAGTTTGTGGCGGCGCATTCATGAAAAAATCCAAACGGCGCTGGGTCAAATTACTCTGGCCGATCTTTATTACGATGCTCGCAGCTGGCAGGCGGCTCAAACTGCCGAAACGGGATTCATTGTATAGCACCGCCACCTCTATAAAGGGGTGTTTGTGTGCCAGAACGAGTTTAACGTGGGCAGCTCAAAATAAGAAATCAGAAGTATCCTAAGCGATCTGGCGAAGGCTATCTGAACGGCTTATCCACAAGTAACTTGGTTACTGTTTGCCGCCAAGGGTCTATTACTGAAGCGAAGAGATTGCCGTGGCTAGGTCCGGAAAAATTCGTGAGTGCTCAGACTCCAAATCAAGGGCGTCCCCTTTTTGCAGTTGCTGTTGAAAAGGTTCGCTCAAACTAATGAAGACCAGACACAGGTTCTTGGTTTTAGCCAGCTTGAGTAATCTACTGAAGGTCATAACGCTAGAGGAATCTAAGCTCAGCACCCCGCCAAAATCTAAAATCAAGGAATTTGGCGTTGGAGAGTCGGCAATCTCTAACGCTTGTGATCGCAGGGTTTGAGATAGTTGGGTCGCGTTGCCAAAAAAGAGGTGCCCTTGCAGAGCTAAAGGCTTAACCGGGATTTCATCAGTATCGAACTGAGATTTGTTTTCTGGGAATGATTCGTTGGACGAGAAAAACTCTGGGGCGGAAAGACCTTGGGGGCCAAGCCAAGGGGCAATGGGTGCAGCTTGTTTGGCTTGGATTAGAAATTGCAGCACGCTGAGCCCTAGTCCCGTCAAAATGCCAGGCAAAAAGCCGTACCAGCCAATGAGTACCAGTGTTGTCAGGATGATGAGATAGTCGAATACTGGTAGCTTAAACCAGGTTTGAAAGACCCATTTGCCGAGCAGATCAAGGCCAAGAAATAGCAGCAAACTCCCTAAAATTGGTTTTGGGAAATAGGCTAAAAATGCAGGACCCAAAATTAAAACTAAAAAGCAGGGAACTGTTTTAAAGACGCCCGTCAGTCGATTAGGCGCACCCAATTTGTGCGCCAATAAAGTACTCGGTAGCGCCTGATTGCCCGCCATTGAACTGCCTAAACCGGCGGCCATATTGGCAAGTCCTACTGCTTTGAGCTCTTGATTGATATTCAGTTCTCGCTCCAGGGCCAATTCAATGCCGCTATTTGTCATGACTAGCGACATGAAACTGACAAAAATTAGCAGTCCGATACTGCCGCTTTGTTGAGCGATTACAGACCAATGAATTTGACCAAAGTCCGACCATTGAAGCGGTTGCCATAGTCGCTCGCTGGCCGGAAACGGACCCAGCAGCCAACCCTGATCGTGGGCCGAATCAAACGAGATACCGCTGAAACTTAGACTCCCGAGTAACAATACCGTGGCCATCAGCAACACTCCTGGTAGCGCAAACGGGTGTTGAATACGCTTGCTGACAAGAAGTAATGTCACTGCGATCACAAAGCCAGAAATCCAATGCAAGCTGGGTTCGAGCTGAAATAGTTCGGGGAGATTAGACAATGTTACTTCGTTGCCGGTAATGACTTTAAGTCCACCCAGAATCAGGAGCCAACCAGTACCCGCCATAAATCCACCCACGACCGGGTAGGGAATAAATTGCAAGGATTTGCCCCAGCGACAGGCTCCAATTAGCCACAACACAAATCCCGTGGAGACAGAGCCCAGGGCGATCGCGGCGATGACAGTCAGCACAATTTCTGAAGAGCTGGCCCTTCCGGCTAGGCTGCTAGCAATATTTGTGGACAGAATAGCCAGGACTGCTGTCGGCGCCGCCAACGGGGTTGCGATCATGCCCGGTAGAGAACTGAGAAATGCGACCAGAATACTGATGATGGCTGAGCTGAAAATCGCAATCCCAACGCCAATATCTAGGTGTGCAGATAAACTTTCGGAAAAAATTAGCGCCGCGTAGGAAATGGCCCGAATTACACCAATAACCCCTGTCAGGGTGCCCGCACTGAAGCTGGCGAGGAGTTTCGGGGGATCAAATTCTGCTTTCAGAGATGTCCAAAAAGAAGAGGGTCCGGGAACCGGCATGGGTGAAGTTGCCATGTTTTATTAAATGGGGTGTTTTAAAAGGGTTTCAAAAATGAATTAAAAAATCCTCAATGACGGCCGCTATTGAATCACTCGCAGCTGTTCTTCTCGGCGAATGAGGCTGTTGCACAGAAGTCGCACAATATAAGATTGGAGCGCTTGAGCAAGGGCAGCGTCTTGGGTTTTCATCCGTTCAAAGGCGTCTAGGCTGAGTCGATAAAGCTGGCTGGGTGAATCGGTGACGACCAAGGTTGAAAGGGGCACCTGACCAAAAAAGCGCATTTCCCCGAGTACGCTGCCCTGGCGGCAGGTTTGGAGTCGTTTGGTAGAGCCGTCTGGCATGTCGAGAAGAACGCTGACCTGACCGGATTCCACAAAATACAGATCCTTCACCTTTTCCCCGCGACGAAAAATATAGTGGCAGCTCGGAACGGAGCAGGGTTCGAGGTAAGTGCTGAATTGCTGGGCTTGTTCGGGAGTTATGAAGAGCTGAGTGAGTTGTTCGGTCAGCTTGTCTGCAGAAGACGGATCTGAATTTCGGTTCAGGAGAATTTGCTGTTCACACCATTCCAGCCCGCGATCGATATCGAGAAAGCGCTGGCAGTCCTTGCTGGGGATTTCCAGGCCTTGCCCTCGCTGTAGCTGTGCCTCAAACTCTGGGTTGAGATTGGTGAGTACGAGATGGAATTTATGCCTGCGGGCGAGCTTGAGTATTTTACTGAAGGTCAATACTGCTGAGGAGTCGAGACCGGTGACCTGGCGGAAATCGATCAACACGTAGCGTAAGGGCAGTTGCGCAGGGGTGTTCTCTTTCGACTCAAAAGTCGATAAAGCACGATCGCGAACTTTGTTGAGTAAATAATTCGCTGTCCCAAAAAATAAAAAGCCTTGCAGTTCTAAAACGTAAATTTGCTCCCCTTGCTCAGCGAGCCAGTTCATTTGCGCCTCATCGCGCCCAACATTGCTATGGATGCGCGAACCCGAGACCACTTGTTTTGCGATATCAACTTGGCTGTACTGATACATAAACAGCAGTGCATTTAACAGAAATCCGACAATCATGCCCTGCAAAAATCCCACCCGATCGATTACAACTAACGTCACCCAGATGGAAAGGTAATCTGCGAAGGGCAGCGTGAAATAGGCTTCATAAATCCATTTCTGCAGCAGCAGGAGCCCCAAATAGAGAATCAAACAACCCAAAACCGCTTGAGGTAAATAAGACAAAAAAGTAGAGCCCAAGGCCAAAACCACAAATGCAGGTAGCGCAGAAAAAACGCCGGTCCAATATTGAGGAGCCCCCATGTCATAGACCAGTAGGGTACTGGGCATGGCTTGAGTGCCGACCATGCCGCCACCTAAGCCAGACAGAACATTGCTAATCCCGACGGCTTTGAGCTCACGAGACAAATTCAGATCCTGACCGGCAACTAGTTCAATACTGCTATTGCTGAGCAATATCGACAGTAAACAGACCAGCGCGATTGTAATCATGCTGCTGGTTTGATGGGCGAGCGCAAGCCAATGGACCTTGGAAAAAATGTCGGGGGTAAGAGGTTGCCACAGTCCACTGCTACTTTCGGGGAACGGTCCGAGCAATAAGCCCATTTCTCTCGCTGAAGTCAAAGAGGTACCCGTCAGCCACAGACCCCAGTAGAAAACCGCCGCACAACCGAGTAGCGTCACCGACAGGACCCAAGACTGCTTAAATTTCCGTGTAATCCCAAGCAAAATTAGGCCAAAGGCGAAGCCGGGAACCCACAACAACAACTGATCTTCAGTGAACAAGCTCCCGAATTTCGCCCAACCCGGCCATGCCCCAATGGTAATTTGCACAAATCCTTGAACCAACAGCCAGCCTGTACCCGCCATAAACCCGCCAATCACGGGATAGGGCACAAACCGAATCCGCTCGCCCAGCTCAAAAATAGCCAGTCCTATAAATAACGCGCCCGTCAACATCGAAGTAATTGCGATCGCAGCGAGAACTGTCGCCAGCAAATCGGCAGCGGGGACTTGGGTGGCTAATTCTTGGGAAATTTCGCCCGCCATGATGGCTAAGATAGCGGTCGGAGCCGCCAGCGGTGTCGCAATCATGCCCGGTAAGGCGCTGGTGACGGCGACTGCGGCCGAAATAATGCCGGTACTAAAAACGGCCATGCCAATGCCGGTTGGCAAAAACGTAGCCAGGGTGCCGGAAAAAATGAGGGTGGCGTAGGAAATAGCTCGAATTACGCCGACGATACCCGTAATTAGACCTGCTGGAATGCTGGTAATTAAGTTGCTGAATTGAAAATCTGTTTTGAGCTGTTGCCACGCAGTGGGGGGCGGCGAGGTGAATTGAGAAGTCACAGGAATCATCGACAGGATGGATACGGGCAGTGTGCTTACTACGAAGCAAACCCCTAACCACTGATCCATAGCGAGGTCTTTTGCGATGTATCCGGCTAGACAAACCGTTGGCTCATTTGACGCTTAAGTGACAAAAATTTGGACCCAATAAATCGTGAAACTCTGATTTGGAGGATTCACAATCTTTTTTTTCTGTCGATAAATTTCCTTCGAGAACAACTGCTAGCGATAGAGTGTTGAGTGCTCAATAGAAAAACACATCGAAAACTAGTGGAAGACCTTGCTAATTTTGACACCCTTATTTTTCTGGCAATACGCCATTAAGAAATTTTAGACGCCAAATTCAAACCTATCAAAATCACCATGGTTGACCATTAGTGGCTTCGATCAAATATGCATCAGAGCCGTCTTTTTCAGGATCGTTTTCATATCCCATTTCAGCGATTTGCTTCCAGCAACTTATCCACTTTCACGTCTTCAAGACCTGTAAGATACTGCACTCCATTTACAGCAATCCACTTCAAGGGTTCTGGTGGTAGAGGTATTCGACGGCGCTTCAGTAGAGCCACTTCTTGCTGGGGTATTCCAAGCATCTCAAGCGCCATGACTTTGCCCATTTTGCTTGCCTGAGCGACCCCGTGACCATTGAAACCTACGCAGTGGAATAAATTTCTATATTTCTTATTAACACCACACACTGGCAACATATCAGCCGTGATTCCGATCCAACCGCACCAAAACTGATCAATTTAAAGGTCGGGTAGCTCAGAAAACCTTACTTTTAGCAAGCGCTTAAAAGCAGAGAAAATTTCTGGTTGTTCGCCTTTAGCCAAGGTGCTTCCATACACATACCGAATCCATTTAGAACCGCCGCTTATGCGATTATCGGCGGTGAGACGATAGTTTTCCAGAAGATTATGTGCAGTGTATATTCCCTCACCTCCAGACCAACCGACAGCAGAACGCTGGGACGTTGTGAGCGGATGGGTTTTGAACGCAGTCACCCGCATTGGAAAGATGGCACTACGCATTATATTTAAACACGATGCCGTAAACACGTTGGTAGCGACTAAGACTTTCTCTGCCAAAGCTGATCCAGATGCCGTATGCAACTTTACTTTTCTCCCGTGTTCTATTCGCTGCACCGCGTTATTTTCGTATATTTTTATGCCCTTCCCAATCGCAATATCTCGCAATGCCATTACATATTTGCCTGGATTAAGAACACCTCCCACCTTCTCTTGAAGCCCGAATTTAACCAGTCTTGGCAATTGACGTTTTTGAACAGTAGTCTCATCAAGAAAACGCATCTCAATGCCTGCTTGGCTACAGGCTTATGCCGCAACCAGAGGCTTACGCTGTTTCTCATGCACACCAGCAATGATGTTGCCGCAAGGAGAATAGTCGCAGTCAATGTGGTAGTGCTGAAATATCTGTTCAGTAAACTGAACCGCTTCTTCGGCGAAAGCAACCAGCTTTAAGGCTATTTCACGCCCGAACAGCTTTAGGCAGTATGCCACATCGCGCCCGATTGTAGGTGTCAAGTGCCCGGCATTACGTCCACTGGCACCAAAGCCACAGAACTTTTGCTCCAGAAGAACCACATCTACGTCATGTTCCGCTAAAGTAAGAGCCGCCATTAAACCGGCAAAGCCACCGCCGATTATTGCAGTCGACGTCTGAATATCATTTTCAAGACTCCCTTCCAAATTGGATGGGGCAGTTATCCATCCACTGTAATCATTGTAATTACTCAAAACACTTCCTCCAATATAAGTTAGGCATTTGACTCTATGATTTGCTAATGAAGCCTAGTGGACAAACTCCTTAGTCTTGACAGCCATATCTCCTTAAATTCCTCAAGGAAGATGCGTTGAGACCTACATGCCCCTCCAAAATTACTAAGTCTGACCAATAGAAGTCATTCACAACACAATATCCAGTCAATTCGCTGGCTAAAAATACGCTCCCCAATGGCTTCATGCCCGGGAGATGCCATGTGTTGGTAAGGCTCCAGGCGCCTATGTGTCAGCTGCTCAAGCCAGCCAGTGCTACCATGATACCTGTGG
>JBCDHF010000189.1:0-8831 GCA_038750375.1 Cyanobacteria bacterium P01_H01_bin.15 | reverse complement strand
TATTGATTTTCTGGGGGACTGTTTACCTTTCAATGCCTCAAGCGGCCAGACCTATTACCGGCCATTTCCTGGGCACTTTTTTCAGATACTGGGACAAGCCTATCGCAAGCTTTGTTCAGATAATGTCGAACCCGCTGTACTTATTATTGACGAACTTAGTCATGGTGACGCCACCGCAATATTTGGTTCGTGCTTGCTGCTGTTGAATCGTGACGATGACGGCTGGTCCAGTTATCCGCTGAATCTCAATGAGCGCTTCTTGGGTTGTTTACTACACGCCATGGGGTATGCCCTCATTTTGACGTCCAAAGGGCTGCTAGTTGAGGAGATGAAAATCGAGCTTTTTTGGCAAAAGGTCCGCCAAGAACTTGCCCAAAAAGAGAATCTTAAGGGATTACATCTCGTGGATTATCTGAGTGTCGGCAAAATTGTATTGCCGCCCAATCTCTGTTTGCTTGCTACCGCGAATACTGGTCAACTGGCTGAAAATTTAGATGCGACGTTTGTTCGGTGTTGGGATTGGGAATACCTCAGTCCTCCGGGTTTCACCACATCTGAGCCGCCGCAAGAATTGCGGGACGTGAAAATTATTGCGTTTTTTGAAACGATTCAGTGGTCCAAATTTGTCGTTAACCTGAATGAGTTCATCAGCTTTCATCGACGCCAGTTGGGCCAGACTGAAGATAAGTCCATTGGCTGGTAGTTTATCGCTCCAGTGCAAGGGGAAATAAGTGAAGACATTATTCAGCGAAAGTTAATGCTTCATCTTTGGAATCATGTTTTTTCCCAAGACCGAGACCCGCTGTTTAAGCTGCTTTCTCAATACACTAATCAAGAGATACGCCTGAGTTCGTACCCAAGCTTTATTTCGTTTTATAGCGAGTTTGTATTGGCAATCGTATCTGAGGCGTGGAATCCGACGTGATTGTTTCCTCCTGTGCTTTGACTCAGGAACATAGGGTCTGAACCAGGCTAACGCTGGTTGAGGATTAGCTCGCCCAGTCTAAGGTCTTCAGGTGTAGTGATTTTAAGGTTAGACTCCTCTCCTTCAACCACCCGTACCGATAATCCACACTTTTCAAACAACGCGGCATCGTCCGTTACTTGCCAGCCCTCCGCCTGGCCCCGGGCGTGACATTGTTTGAGTAGCGGCACGTTAAATCCTTGGGGCGTCTGTGCGGCCCAAAGTTGACTTCTGTCAGGGGTATTTTGTACTTCTCCCGCGTCGTCAACAATTTTGATCGTGTCTTTAACCGGAATCGCGGCAATGAGTCCGGAACATGATTTGAGGTGATGGGCGCAGCGCTCGAACAAGGCGGGTGTTGCTAGACAGCGAGCACCGTCATGAATCAGTACGTTTTTGGCTGAGGCGGGTAGAGCTTGCAAGCCATTAAAAACTGATTCTTGACGCGTTTTTCCGCCCAGAATAAGTTGTACAGTTTGCCGCAATTGAAGCTTGTTCAACATCATTTCAAAATCTGGAAAATCATTGGGCTGCCCAATAATACCAATCCAGTTCACAGACTCCGCTTGGCTAACGGCTTGCAGGGTCCAACTCAAAATGGGCATACCCTGCAATGATAGGAGCAATTTGTTGCGATCGCTGCCCATGCGTTTGCCGACACCAGCAGCAGGAATTAGAACGTGCATCGTGAAGCGACGAAATTAAGAACGATTAGAACGTACGTGTACTAGTGAGCACTTGATAGAGAGGGCGCTGCGCCAACAAATGTTTGTTTACTCAATAGTTCTCTTGAACAAGTCGGGTTTGTAGTTTAACTATGGAGGATGACGGAATTGTCCGTCTAGGGAGATCCTCCACTAAAATTGACCACAGACAGCCCAAAATGATTTTTATACCGCAATGCGAATACTAGCTCTGGTGCCGGGCGGGATTGGCGATCAAATCCTGTTTTTTCCGACGCTGGCCGATCTCAAAACCCAATATCCCAATGCCTATTTGGATGTCATTGTTGAACCTCGTGCCAAGACCGCCTATCGCGTGTGCCCCTCTGTTCACGAGGTGTTGACTTTTGACTTTAAAGATCGCAACAGCTTGGCTGAATATTTAAATTTATTAGGAACTATTCGCGATCGCGAATACGATTTGGCTGTGACATTAGGGCAGCGTTGGACCGTGGGTGCCTTGTTGTGGCTCAATGGGATTCCAGCGCGGATTGGATATGAAACGAAACCTGGGTGGTTTTTATCATCTATGGTGCCTCTAAAGACGGAGCAGTACGCTGCTCACATGTATCACGATTTGCTGCAGGGTCTGGGACACCTTAAACCCTGCCCACCGCTGGCAGTCGCTTTGCCTAGTAATGACATTGAATGGGCTGAAGCAGAACAGCGTCGCCTGGATATCAAAGAAAGTGGTTATGTCCTAATTCATGGGGGAGCGAGCAAACTCTCCCAGCAAAAAGGAATTGAAAAGATTTACCCGGTCGCCAGTTGGCAAAAGATTATCGCGAGTTTTCAGGAAAAACAGCCGGATCTGCCGCTGGTTCTTTTGAAAGGTCCCGAGGATCAGGAATGGATTGCCCAGATGCAGGCCAAAGCACCCAATTTAAAAGTGGTTTCACCTCCAGACATTGGTAAATTGGCGGCTTTTCAAGCTGCCGCTAATTTGATGCTTTGTACCGACAGCGCCCCGATGCATTTGGCGATTGCGGTGGGAACGCCGACGTTTGCTCTCTTTGGACCCACCTGTGCCAATAAGCTGATGCCTGACGATGCACGTTTTGTTGGAATTCAATCCCCTACGGATGCGATCGCAGACATTAAACCCGAATCAATTTTGGAGAAAATCTGGGGTGCCTAAGCGAGCGGTCTTTCTCGATCGGGATGGAGTTCTCAATATTGAACGGGGCTATCTGCGCCAAGTCGGTGATTTGGATTTAATCCCCGGGGTTGCGCAAGCGGTTCGTCGTTTGAATGACTTGGGTCTATTTTGCTGTTTGGTATCTAATCAGTCGGGTCCTGCCCGTGATTATTATGCGGTCGCCCATGTGGAAGCCCTACACCAGCGATTAGTTGAGTTGTTGGCGGAAGAGGCGTCGGCTCACTTGGATGGACAATATTTTTGCCCTTATCTAAGTCCGGCGGCGGGCGGAATCCACCCCGACTTTACCTATTGGAGTACCTGGCGCAAGCCTAATACTGGGATGTTAGTCGCGGCTGCTTGGCGTTATGACTTAGACCTGGTGGGTAGCTTCATGGTCGGCGATAAAGCAACCGATGTTGATTTAGCTCACAATGCTGGAATTCCGGGGATTTTGGTGCGGACTGGTTATGGCGAAAACATTATCTCTGGCCGCTACCAGCATCAAACCCAGCCTGATTTTATTGCGCAGGATTTGTCTGAGGCGGCTGATTGGATTGCGTCTCAAGTCGTCATGGAAGAGGGGTCTTAACTGGGCTGGGTTCACTCGAAATGTCTTTCGCGCTGGAGAGTATCGGGTTGGCGATTAGATCTTGGCAGTATTGAGCGCTCGACTCTGACTAACATTTGGTTAAACAGACACCACGGGTAATAATGAGTGAAGCTGGTGGCAAATAATTTATCATGGTCACAACTCACGACAGTTCCATTGCCTTTTTTCAGGGAACCACATTTGATTTAAGCGCCTATTTGCGGATCAAGAAGGAGCATGTAGAAGCGGCCCTTGATCGCGCTTTGCCATTGGCTGAACCTCAAAAAATTTACGAATCCATGCGCTACTCGTTACTCGCAGGCGGTAAGCGCTTAAGACCGATTCTGTGCCTAGCGAGCTGTGAACTGATGGGTGGCACTCTGGAAATGGCGATGCCTACGGCCTGCGCGTTGGAGATGATCCATACGATGTCGCTGATTCATGATGATTTACCCGCCATGGATGACGATGACTATCGGCGGGGTCAGCTCACTAATCACAAGGTCTTTGGTGAAGACATTGCCATCTTGGCTGGAGATGGTCTGCTGGCCTATGCCTTTGAATACGTGGTTCGCAATACAATTCAGGTGCCTCCAAGTCAAGTTCTGGAGGTGATTGCGAGGCTCGGCTTTACCGTTGGTGCCGCTGGTTTAGTGGGCGGTCAGGTTTTAGATTTGGAGTCGGAAGGCAAGCCTGATATTTCCCCGGAGACTCTCAGTTTTATTCATACGCACAAGACTGGGGCACTGCTAGAAACTTCGGTGGTTTCGGGCGCGATTTTGGCGGGTGCTCCCCAGGTAGATCAAGAAAAACTCTCTCGCTATGCTAAAAAAATTGGTTTGGCTTTTCAAATTGTTGACGATATCTTAGATGTGACGGCAACGGCTGAACAGTTGGGGAAAACAGCTGGTAAGGACGTTCGTGATCAAAAAGCCACTTATCCCAGTCTTCTGGGTCTTGACGTCTCTCGTCAGCGGGCTCAGTCTCTAGTTGATGAGGCGATCGCAGAACTGGCTGATTACGATGCTAAAGCGGAGCCGTTGCGGTCGATTGCTGAATTTATCACTACCCGCACTCATTAGCCAGAGCCATCATGGAAGACCTCGTCAAAATTTTTGGTAACCATATTTTGTTGGCCGCGATTTCCGCTTGTTTGTTGGCCCAAGTCTGCAAAGTCTTGGTTTGTGTGGTCCAGACCGGTAAGATTGACTTTCGTTATCTGGTGACTACAGGCGGTATGCCGAGTGCCCATTCCGCTCTAGTCGGTGCTTTGGCTACCGGCGTGGGCCGCTCGATGGGCTGGTCGAGCGCGGAGTTTGCGATCGCCTGTTTATTTGCGGTGATTGTCATGTACGATGCGGCGGGGGTTCGTCAAGCTGCGGGGAAGCAAGCTCGAGTTCTCAATCAAATTGTGGATCAAGTTTTTCGGGAAGACATGGAACTTGATGGTGAACGCCTCAAAGAGTTGTTGGGGCATACCCCTGCGCAGGTGCTAGTTGGGCTGATTCTTGGGGTCAGTTTGTCTTTGGCGACAATTTCCCCTGCTTACTCCTGACTGAGTCTCTATTGTTGCCAAGAAACGACTAAATTTGGTCAGTAGTTCAGTCATGGCGAAGCATGTAAATAGTTGTGCGAGAAACTGCCCGAATCGGCAATAAATTTTTAGGCTAAAAACAAGACTTGGGCAGGGTTTTTAGCGATGGCAATCACAACGACTAATCCAGCGACAGGAGAAGTTCTAAAAAGCTTTTCAGCTCTCTCTGCACCTGAAATTGAAGCTAAGTTGCAATTGGCGCAAACGACGTTTCAGCAATATCGGCACACTAGTTTTGCAGCACGAGCGGCTTGGCTATATCGAGTCGCTGAAATTCTTGAGCAACGAGTCATGAGATATGGCGAGCTAATTTCGTTGGAGATGGGAAAGCCCCATCGCCAGGCGATTGCAGAAGTCAAGAAATGCGCCACTGTTTGTCGCTTCTACGCCCGCGAAGCCCATCGGCTATTGGCGGATCAGATGGTGGAGACAGCTGCAGGACGTAGCTTTGTACGGTATCAGCCTCTAGGTGTTGTTTTGGCGGTGATGCCTTGGAATTATCCGTTTTGGCAAGTTTTTCGCTTTGCCGCGCCGGCACTAATGGCTGGAAACGTTGGCATTTTGAAACATGCGTCTAATGTGCCTCAATGCGCCCTAATTATTGCTCAGATTTTTCAAGAGGCTGGATTTCCCGTTGGCGCTTTCCAATCGCTCTTGATTTCAGGGGAGCAGGTTGCGTCTATCTTGCAGGATCCGCGAGTTAAGACCGCAACTTTGACCGGGAGTGAAGGGGCGGGGGCTTCTTTCGCGAGCACGGCTGGTAGCGCGCTCAAAAAAACGGTTTTGGAGTTGGGAGGTAGTGATCCGTTTATCGTTTTGCCCAGCGCTAACTTAGAGCAAGCAATTACAACCGCAGTTAAGGCTCGACTGCAAAATTGTGGTCAAACTTGTATTGCGGCCAAACGGTTTATTCTCGCAGCGGAAATATACGAAGAATTTTTAGAGAAGTTTCAGGTTGCTTGTGCCAGCTTGAAACTTGGTAATCCGATGGCAGAAGATACTGACTTGGGTCCCCTCGCTACGCCTTTGATCCGAGACACGCTGCATCGACAGGTCCAGAAAACCGTTGTCATGGGCGGCAAGCTACTGTTGGGTGGAACTTTACCTGAGGGACCCGGAAATTTCTATGCTCCGACGATTTTGACTGAGGTCCCGCCGGGATCTCCGGCTGATATCGAAGAACTGTTTGGACCTGTGGCAGCGATTTATCAAGCCAATTCTTTAGATGATGCGATCGCGCTAGCCAATAAAACTGAATTTGGCTTAGGAGCCAGCGCTTGGACCCAAGACGAAGCGGAGCAAGCACGATTGATTGCTGAATTGGATTCGGGCTGTGTATTTATTAACGCCATGGTCAAGTCGGAGCCGCGTCTCCCTTTTGGCGGTATCAAACGATCCGGTTATGGGCGGGAGCTGAGCGCAGAAGGTTTGCGAGAATTTGTAAATATCAAGACTGTGTGGATCGATTAGTACGGAGTCGCAGAATCTTTTGGGTGAAACAGTGCCCTGAGAGCAGACAGTCGTAGGCTTGTCTTACCGTAGAGAAGATTTTTTCCTGGATTTAGAAGCTGCATGCCCCAATTAATGGCGTTGCCCAATTTGACCCGTCAAGTTTGGATCTTGGCAGCGGGTCGGCTCATGTTGCAAGTCGGGACAGGCTTTATTTTGTTTATTGCCCCGATTTTTTTTGTAGAAGATGTGGGGCTTTCCGCCACCTTAGTCGGCATCGGTTTGGGGAGTGCGTCAGTTTCTGGTATGTTAGGACGTTTTTGGGGGGGCAATTGGACGGATCAACCGAGTTGGGGCCGCAGAAATACCCTCTTACTCGCTGCGGGAATATCTGCGATCGCAGATATTCCGCTGGCCCTAACCAATGGCTTTCCTTTGCTCGTTATTGGTCAACTCCTGGCTGGGCTTGGCATGGGACTTTATTGGCCTCCGGCTGAGGCTGCCATTGCTGATTTAGTCCAAGGACCGAGCTTAAACGAAGCGTTTGCGATTAACCGCTTAGCTGACAGCTTGGGGTTAAGTATCGGTGTAGCCAGTGGGGGGACGCTGATTTCGTTAGGTCTGAATCATCGATGGCTGTTTGTGCTCGACGGCATTTCATTTGCGGTGTTTTTCGCAATTATTTGGCTATTTGTACCTGAAACTGCCAACTTTCAAAACTACTCTCCCCAATTGGCGAAGACCCCTCCTTTGAGCCTGCTAGGGGATCGTCAGCTTCTGCTATTCATCGCGGCCAATGTCGTGTTTACGATGTTTATTTCTCAGACCCAATCGATTCTGCCGCTGTTCTGGCGGAAATATGTTCCTAGCGGCGCGAGCTTGAGCGAGAGCGCTCTTAGCTGGTTGTTTACCTGGCAAATTATTCTATCTGTTGTGATTCAGATTCCAGTAGTACGGCTGCTTCAGCGCTTTACTCACACCCGATCACTACTGCTTTCTTTAGGGTTTTGGGTGGTCGGGTTTCTGTCCGTGTGGAGCACTGGATTCACTGATAATCTTCTGGCCGGCTCAATTCTATCCGTGAGCATCTTTGCGATCGCAAATGTCTCATACACGCCTTCCGCTTCCGCATTAATTGCTAAACTAGCCCCACTTGAACTACGGGGTATCTACTTTGCTTGGTATTCTCAATGCTGGGCTGCGGGCTATCTTCTCGGACCTGTTTTGGGTGGCTGGGCGTTAGATCAGGGTTCCGGTTCAATTTATTGGCTGATATTAAGTACAGCCAGCCTAGTGCCGCTACTGACGTTACGAACGCTCGCAGAGCTCAACTGTGATACCCCTCATATTTGACGTAGACAGAGCAGTAGCCTCCTTCTAGAAAGAGGCTGCTGCTTGTCAGAATACTCTTGTTTAAATTGAGCAGCTCAGAGTTAATGATCTTCTAGGGGCTTCGGCGAAAGCCACAATCTCCGTTTGGTCCAAAGTGAGTTTACCAACGGGTAACTATGAGTGATCCCAATCTGGTTTGATCGATTTGCGACCTTTCAAGAATCGATCGATGGACATGGCGGCGACGCAGCCATCCCCCGCGGCAACAACTGCCTGCTTAAAGGGAGTATTGCGAATATCGCCAATCGCCCAAACTCCTTCAGTGGTAGTTGACATCATCTCGTCAACTTTGACACCTCCATCGGGATTTAATTCCACCATGCCATTGAGAAAATCGGTGATGGGTTTAGAGCCACTTTGGTAAATAAATACACCTTCAACGGGAAGAGAAAGCGGTTCTTGCTGACGTGGCTTGAGCTTGATGCCAGTGACTCCCGATTGGTCTCCCAGGACTTCTACCAGTCGAGCCCGATCCCAATGCTTAACGTTGGAGTGGGCCAACAGTTCACCCACGTGATGATCTTCCGGTTTCGGTGATTTCTGGGTAATCCAGTGAACAGTGGATGCAAATTTGGTTAGAAATTCCGCTTCTTCAATCGCTTCGGGATTTAAACCGGCGACTGCGACCTCTCGTGAACGATAAAAGGCCCCGTCACAGGTTGCACAATAACTAACCCCGCGGCCTAGAAATTCTGCTTCTCCTGCAAAAGATGCTGTACGCCCCATCGCGCCTGTGGCTAAAACTAGCGCTTTGCCCTTAAACGTTCCTTCTGGCGTGTAGACAGTTTTAAGTGGGCCATCCGTATCAATGCCAAAGACTTGAGCGCGACGATAATCTGTCCCGTAAGAAACGGCTTGCTCCCGCATCTTTTCAAGTAACTCATCCCCACTGACATCTCCTAAGAACCCTGGATAGTTGGCAATCTTATGAGTGATAGCCAGAGCACCCACTGCCGGATTCTTGTCCAGAATAACTGTTT
>JBCDHF010000188.1:0-8858 GCA_038750375.1 Cyanobacteria bacterium P01_H01_bin.15 | reverse complement strand
TTATACTTGAGTCGTCGTGACTGGACCTTAAGCAAAATCTGCTCCAAGCAATCCCCGTCAAAACACACATGGCGCTGCTGATGACGACTGCCCAAGGTTGCACCCGGAATAATATGAAGCTGAGTATTCTTGCGCAGCTGATACCAAAGTCCGTCTACCTGAGTGGTTCGAGTCCGTAGTTCAGGAGCCGTAGAAAAATAAATTGGGTCCATGGCAGAAGCTCCCAGGGTTTGCTCATAGGTGTTGTAATAACTCAACGGAATATCCGCTGCGGCGAGTCGCAGAACCCCTTCATAAAAATCCTGGGCAATCCCGAGATCCGACACCATCACTGTATAGACTGTTGGCGCATTCTTTAGAAAAGCCCACATGGCGATTGCATATGCCGCCAATAACAGCACCATGATGCCTTGAGTTGAAAATAGGCTGTCCAGTGGCAATCCAAAGAACGCAGCAAAAATCATTGGGCTCAACACCTACAATCCTGAATTAAACAAATCATCCACTTCTTGGATGCAAAGAAAAGCTAGCCTATTGTAACTTCCTACCCTTTCGTGCCGGCCATTTCATGTTCCCCGAAGCCAGTCACCCCCTCATTACCGATCTTGAGCATTTGAGTGACTCCGAGCTGCTGACGTTATGGCAAAACCACACTGAACAAGGACGTTATTTTGTAACCCTATACTGCCGCTACGGTCCACTTGTTGCAGCACTGTTAGCTCCTCAATCGACTAATCCCCCCGGCTTCTTGCAGATTTGGCGACAGGCCTTTCTCGAGCTACCCGCACACACTTTTGGACCGACTCAACCCGCGCCCTTCGACTCACTCAAAAGTTGGTTTATCGCACAAACAAATTTGCTCCCGCCGGAAGGACTGATGCCCACCTCCGCTCCAATCCCCTTAATTTGTTTTCTCGAACAAACTCTCCACACCTTCAATCCCCGCCAACGATTCCTATTTCTAATGACCCATTACTTTGGCTGGAGCGAGACACGCTTAACCGCCTACCTCCAAACTGAAGGCGAATTTCTGACCAGAAACACGATCGCTCAAGAAAACACCCAGCTAACTCGTTCATTACAAAAATCCCTACCTACAGACATTTGTCAGCTTTACGAGCTTTCCTGAGTACTAAGTTTGCCGCTGAATATATCTCCAGTTAGACCCTACTGCTTATAAGTGGCGATAAAAATTGTCGGGTTCACAGAGTGAAAGATGAAAAATCTATGTCCTTGGGCACACTAGTGAAAATAAACTTACAGCCCATTGAAATATCTGGGTTCAGGACTCCATCCAGATTGCATTTGGTTGCATAATCACTAAAAAGGAGCGTAACTACGCACTTCCACGTCGACCCAGTTCAATGATTGCCAGATCGACTGCCTCTGACTAGCAAAGCAGGAATTTTCTGGCGAAAGAGAATTGGGTCATACAAGCTCGAAACCAACTCAAAATATCGCCTTCATTAAGTCCTTCTGCTGCCACCCCTTTTGGCGAGCAATTTTTAGATCAATTAATCTCTCATGCTAATCTGCCCTCAGTGTCAATTTGAAAATGGCGATACAGAATTAAATTGCGAGCGTTGTGGCACTTCGCTGACCCACCAGCCCTGTAGCCAATGCGAAACCCCAGTTCCATACAATCTTACTTATTGTCCCGAGTGCGGGATCTTTACTGGTTTTATGTGGCGTGCCCTCATTTTGTGTAAAACCCCTACCCTGAAACAAAGGCTCCAAGAACCTCTAGAGTATCTCGATTCAGCCCAACGATATCAAATTCAAACGCCTCTCAAGTCGCTCCCGAATACTCCGCAATACGAACAAGTCACTCAAGTCTGGACAACAACAGTCGTCGATTTACAGCCACTACAGCCCGCCAAGTTAGAAAACATACTGGCTACAGTTACTGGCGATGATGATGAAAATATAGACAACAATGACTCGACCAATGATGCCCTGTTCAGTCCAGAAATGCTACCAGAAGCAGCGTTGCCCTACCTAAACTTGCAAGATCTCCCTGCGATTCCGGAACTTCAAGACGCCTGGATTGAAAACGAGCAGCAAGTTCTACTCATTAGTGATCGCAGTGACTGGCAGCCAATTGCGGAGCTCTGGTCAGAAAGGAGCCTACCCCTTTTGCAACTGCTTTCTCAACTCGATGAAATGGCACAGCTATGGGATGAACTAGCCCGATTTGACTGCGCGACGTCTCTGCTGTTTCCGAGCAATTTGTTCATCGACGAAGATCAAGCTTTTGGATTGGAGCGCCTATATCTTGACTCACCGGAGCATCCCCCCGCTATTTCAGCGCTCGCCGAGCTTTGGCAACAATTACTAAAACCTGAAGGACGCAATACTTGGGATTGCCTTGAGCCACTTTTCACCAAGCTCGCCTCTGGACAATTTCATTCTGGCGGGCACCTTCGGATCAACTTACAAAAAATCGCTCAAGAGCAGGCACCGGACAGCTCAACAGTGGAGGAAACCACTAATTTTTTAGGCAACGATGATGATGAACTACCCACCGTTGTCTTACCCATGGAACTGTTAAGCCTTGTTGATGTAGGCATTACCGATATTGGTCGTCAACGGGCCCAAAATGAGGACTATTACGGCATCAAAATGGACATAAGCCGTGTTGAATCGTCTAAGGGGCAGTGCATTAAAGCCCAAGGACTCTACGTTGTTTGTGACGGCATGGGAGGGCACGCAGGGGGTGAAGTTGCCAGCGCACTGGCGGTTGAAACGTTATTCAACTTTTTCGAGCTACACTGGACTACACTGGGGCTTCCGTCAGAGAAAACAATTGCCCAGGCTGTGCTGGCAGCCAACGATGCGATTTATCAGGAGAATTTGAGTTTTGCACGCTCCGGGATCGATCGCATGGGCACGACCTTAGCGATGATTTTGGTTCATAACACCCAAGTAGCGATTGCTCACCTGGGAGACTCACGAGTTTATCAAGTTACCCGTCGCCGTGGTTTAGAGCAAATTACGATTGATCACGCAGTCGCTCAGCGCGAAGTTTTTCGTGGTGTAGAGCCCGAAGTGGCTTATTCTCGTCCGGATGCGTTTCAATTAACTCAAGCCTTGGGCCCCCGTGATAATGCTTTCATTAACCCGGACATAAAATTTACGGAGATTAACGAGGATACTGTTTTTTTAATCTGCTCTGATGGGCTTTCGGATAATGGCCTACTCGATAAAAAAGGGAATGAAGTGTTATCGAATGTATTGAGTTCACGAACGAATTTGACTCAAGTTGGACGCCAGCTTATTTCATTAGCGAATCAGCACAATGGCCATGACAATATCACGGTGATTTTAATGCGCTTGAAAGTTCAGCCGAGCCTGGACCAAAAGCTTAAATTGTAGAGAGAATTGAAGAGTCTAATAATTTCTTAGAAGCAATTATTATTTGGTCGGCTTCAGGCGTCCGATGAAGCGTCATTGCAAAAAAAATAAGCTAGATTATCGTGACCATATTTTCGTCGTCTAAATCCGAATTTGAATCTCGGCAAGGGTACATTCCCCACCTCTTGGGGCGTGAGTAAGATCAAGAAGGGTATTCCATAAGCTGGCTTCAAATGTAGCGAACATTCGAATTTTGACAAAAAAACTGAGTGGCTACGATAACAACCACTCAGTTCAAGATTTATGAGTCTAAATTTCTAAGCAACCCAAATAGTTGGACTGGAAACTTATGCAGTTACTGTAGCCTTAGTAGTGGAGGACAGTTCGCCTTTTGCATATTTGGCTGCAAACACATCCAAGGAAACCTGCTTAATCTTGCTTGCGTTTCCAGCGGTACCAAAAGCTTCGTAGCGCTCCAAGCAAACTTCCTTCATGTACGTGATGGAAGGCTTAAGGAAATGGCGAGGATCAAAGTTAGCAGGATCCTTCGACGCAGCTTCCCGGATTGCCGCCGTGATAGCCAAACGATTATCAGTGTCGATATTGACCTTTCGAACACCGCTCTTAATGCCCTTTTGGATCTCTTCGATCGGCACACCGTAAGTTTCAGGGATTGCACCGCCGAACTCGTTAATCATGTCAAGCCACTTCTGAGGAACAGAAGAGGAGCCATGCATTACAAGGTGAGTATTCGGCAAACGCTTATGAATCTCTTCAATGCGGCTAATAGCTAAGATTTCACCAGTCGGCTTACGAGTAAACTTGTAAGCACCGTGGCTAGTGCCGATGGCAACGGCTAATGCATCCACCTGGGTCTGTTCAACGAATTGAACAGCTTCTTCGGGATCCGTTAGCAGTTGGTCTTTGCTCAGAGTCCCCTCGAAACCGTGGCCATCTTCCGCTTCACCAGCACCTGTCTCCAAAGAGCCCAGGCAACCTAGTTCTCCTTCCACACTTGCACCGACAGCGTGAGCAACTTTAACAACTTCGGCAGTAACAGCAGCATTGTACTCAAAGCTTGCCGGGGTCTTTGCATCAGCTTCTAAAGACCCATCCATCATGACGCTAGTGAAGCCGTTACGAATCGCAGAATAACAAGTAGCAGGACTATTCCCATGATCCTGGTGCATAGCGATGGGAATATTAGGGTATGTCTCGACAGCCGCAGCAATCAAGTTGCGGAGGAAGATCTCGCCAGCATACTTACGAGCACCCCGAGACGCCTGCAGAATTACCGGGCTATCCGCTTCCACTGCCGCCTGCATGATGGCCTGGATCTGCTCCATGTTGTTTACATTGTAAGCTGGAATGCCGTAATCGTTTTCAGCGGCGTGATCCAGCAAAAGCCGCATGGGTACGAGTGCCATTAGGAGTCCTCCTTGTTTAAAGCTAATTATCTTCTCTTGACTGATTCTTAAGAAAATCCAATTTTCTTACAACCAATATTAAGGTAATTTGCGGTTTTTGACGATCCTTAACATTTGGACGTTTGAGTGCTTGATAACTCAGGAACGACATTAACAGAAACGAGCAATCTTAAAGGCTCATTGATATAGGAGAGGACTTTGCTCGAACGAGAAGCTGATTCCCAAGGAACAACCGGGTTTGAAAATACGCTGAAACTTTAAATTTTGAAAAGGGCAAAAATGGTGTTTTTTTTCTGAACGGGACAAATCAGTAGCTCGAAACTCACTGCGGATATATTTTTAAGAGAAGATGGCGTCTCAATGACAGAGGCAATTTACGTAATGACGGTGAAAGTATTAGCTGACATGAACTCGGTAGCGGATTTGCCAATCTCTCATGGTTTCGCGATCACCAATGGAATCTGTGCCAGGTTCATAGAGTCCGGCCCATCGCTCCGGAGAGCGTAAAAACCGTCGTCGGTACGGTACGAATTTGTCATCCGGATCAAGGAGATCTTTCTCAATCGGAAAGACTTCTAGCAGAACTTCTTCTCCATTTTGAATAGAGCCTTTGAAGAGAGTTTGGTTAATCTCATAAGGCCCCTCATGCAACGTATAAACCTCCTTGGGAAACCGAGCGGTATGAAGATTGGCTGAACGACCAAGAATCGTAACTCGGGTTTTGAAATAGATTTCACCAGCGCCCTTGAACCATCTGTCTTTGTCGTTAAGGATGTTGCCACCCTCCCAAAAGAATTCGACGGTATGAGTAGAATCTGCCATTGTTTTCACTCTGCTTCAGCACAATAATAGACAGCGACTTCAGGTGAGAGAGCCGTATCCTGAAAATACATGAAGACGTGTAAGGGCACAGCTTGATCTCAGTCTGATATTGCTCTAGTTAATACGGGTTGGCTAAGTTCATTAAGCTCGGACTGTATTTGCTCTTCGCTACCAACAACTAAGGTTATGAGTTGGTTTGGTTTGAGGTATTTTTGGGCAACTCGCTGAATGTCTTGAACGGTCGTGTTCTTAACTTGCTGCTGATATTGAAACAGGAAATCTAGAGGATATCCGTAATATTCGTATCGCAAAAGCCGGGACAGAACCTCTTGGGGTTGGTCAAAATTGAAGACAAAGGAATTCAAAATCGATTCTTTGGCGAGAGCCAGCTCTTCTTGACTAATTGGCTTCGTCCGTAACCGCGCTATTTCCTTTTGCAAACCCGCGATCAGGGGCACTGTTGCTTCCGAGCGGGTTTGACCTCCAGCAAAAAATACACCGGGATAGTCGTAACGGGCACTCCAAACGCCGAAGATTGAGTAAGCTAATCCCTGTCGCGATCGCAACTCATTAAACAGACGTCCCCCGAAACCATTCAAAACTTCGTTCATAACGCTCAGGGCCGGATAGTCAGGACTATCTAACTCGCCACCAAGATGTCCCATACGCACGTTACTTTGAGTTAGTTGAGGCTGATCTACAACATATATGCCTGGCTTTGAGCGCATTTCTGCGGGGGGAATGCGTGGAGAAACTTGCGAATTCGACGACGACCAATCTCCCAACGTTTGAGACAACAATGATTTTACCTGAGGGGAATCAAAGTCCCCGTAAATACCGAGGATGGTTTGGCCGGGGCGAAAGTAACGTTGATGAAAATTAATGAGATCGTCGCGCTGAATATTGTCTAGCGTTTCATATTCTACGGTTCGTGCATAGGGGCTATCATCACCATAAATAAGTTTGGCAAACTCGCGACTGGTAATGTCGCCAGGATCATCGTTACGTCTTGCAATTGCGCCTCGAGTCTGAACTTGGGCCAGGGCTAATTGTTCAGGATCAAAAGCGGGCGTCCGGAGTACTTCAGCAAAAAGTTCTAGAACTTCCGTCAGATCCTCGCTAAGAGCGCTAAATCCGACCGAACCCGCTGCAGTACCGATTGCGGCTTCAATACTAGCGGCCCGGGCCTCAAGCGCCTCATTCAGTTCATCAGTAGGATGAGCGCTGGTACCACCAGCTCTTATTAATGAGCCGGTCAGGCCCGCCAAACCAACTTTCTCAGGGGGTTCCCAGCGAGAACCGGTTCGGACCAGGGCGGTTCCCGAAACGAGAGGAAGCTCATGATTCTCAAGCAGGTAGACAACGAGACCATTGGGCATGACGTAGCGTTCATAGTTCGGCAGCGTGATCTCAGGTAAAGCAGGAAATGAAAGTTCCGGATAGTGCAGCGGCGTTCCGGCTGCCGCAGGGCGCAGCGAAAATACGATGAGACTGGTAAACAGGGTTAAAACCCACCAAGCGCGGTTCCGCAAAAAATTCATTTTTATGCTGTGACTATATTTTGAAGAAGAAAAGGTAAGAAGCTGTCGCTTAAAGTACGTGAGTAGCTAGTCAACTGTCGGCGGAAACAGTCGAGCGGTGGTTCGATTCGCCGCGGTGAAAGTTTGTTGCGCAATTCGTTGCACATCCACCGGTGTTACTTGACCGATGGCATCTAGCTGATTAAACAAATTGCGCCAATCACCCGTTTGGACTTGGTAAGTCGCTAGTAATCGGGCTAACCCCGCATTAGAGTCTAGCTGGCGCAGAATACTTGCGCGAAGTTGCTTTTGAACTCTCCTGAGTTCCGCTTCAGAAATAGGCTCTGTTTTGAGTCGATCAATTTCTTGCTCTAACGCGACCGCAACTTCATCTAGGGTACGCCCGGGCGCAGTTGAGGCGTAGAAAAGAAGTAGGTTGGGATATTTGTCTCCGGGAAAACCGCTAAAGCCTTGAGCAGTCAGTGCAACCTGCTGTTCTTGGACCAAGGATTTGTAAAGACGAGATAAGCGGCCATTAGATAAAATAGCAGCTAAAACATCGTAAGCGGCATTATCCGGATCCATGATACTTGGGCGGTGAAATCCCAGGAGATACTGAGGCTGGGCGGGAAATTCAATGGTTACAGTCCGGGCTTCTGTTTGTTTCGGCTCAACGGCAATAGTTTCGTCAGGCAGTGCTTTGGGCGCATAACGACCAAAATAAATCTCGGCCAGACGTTTCACTTCCACGGGATCTACATCCCCCGCAATTGCAATGGTGAGCTTAGCGGGGATGTAATGTGTCGCAAAAAAATCCGATACATCTTCGCGGCTAAGGTTACGGATGTCCGGTTCATAACCGATAACTGGCCGTCGATAAGGATGAGTGCTAAAGGCTTCTCCCAGAAACACCTCAATCATTTTCCCAAGGGGAGAGTTGTCAGTACGAAGCCGTCGCTCTTCTAAGATGACCTCTTTTTCTTTGTAGAATTCTCGGAATACCGGCTCTAAAAAACGCTCTGATTCTAATGACATCCAGAGCTCGAGCTTATTGGCAGGAAAATTATAGAAATACATCGTATAGTCTGCCGAAGTCGCCGCATTCAGTCCCTTTCCACCAGCTGCTTCTACAATCTGACCAAATTCATTTTGAATCACCAACTCATTGGCAGCCGCTTCCGTTTCTACTAGCTGCTGAGTCAAAGCCTCCATTTTGGTCGTATTGCCCTCAAGTTTTGCTGCTTCTAGTTCGGCTGTGATCGCATCGCTCTTTTTTAGCAACTGGTCTTCTTTTTGCGCATCGGTAATTCCGATACGAGTAGTGCCTTTAAACGCCAAATGCTCTAGAAAATGGGCTACGCCAGTCTTGCCGTCTGGTTCATCTACCCCTCCAACATCGGCGTAAGTCACAAAAGACACCACAGGCGCTTGGCGATCTTCATAGACAATAAATTTCAAACCATTGTCCAAGCGAAATTCTGTGACATTTGCGATCGCTTGAGCAATGGAGGCATCAGAAGCTGCTGATAGCGCTGGGGCTGGGGATGTAAATCCGAAGAAGCACCAACAAAAAATAGTCAGCATGGAGAGACCAGTCCGTATCGCTGAGATCAATGGATTATTCAATCGCTAATACTCCAAATTAGACTTCATGAGCTGGCCGCCGACCACGACCGCGAGGTTGTACCCGATCGCTAAGCCGGACAGCCGGAAGCGACTCGGCAGTTGCTCGGGA
>JBCDHF010000187.1:0-8858 GCA_038750375.1 Cyanobacteria bacterium P01_H01_bin.15 | reverse complement strand
GGCAGCCCATCCGGACGAAGTAGAAAAGTTTCGCGGCGGTAAAACTAAACTCCGGGGCTTTTTCGTAGGCCAAATCATGAAGAAAAGCAGCGGACGTGCTGACCCCAAACTAACGAATCAATTACTCGGTCAAAAACTACAAGGTTGAGCTCGTTAATCAGTATCTTGCTTTTTACCCAGCATCTTGATGAATAGTCAGATGCTGGTCGGAATCAATGCCAGTTAATTGGCTGACCTTTCCATTTGACCAAGTCACAGTCAGAGCCTTAACTTGGGTTGACGGACCCAGTCCAAAATATAGACGGTAATGACCTTGGGAGTGATGGGAAGCCTCCGCAAAACCGACAGGCAATTGCTGCATCATGCCGTCTGTTTCTGCCTTCACCGTTGCATTTAAAGCCTGTTGATTACCTGGCAGGCCAACTAAATCGAGGCTCAGCCAGTGATTTGATTTCGCTGCCGAGTCATTTAAATACAGTAAAAACTGACCTGGGCGACCGAGGACAGCGTGCTCACCCGACCAAAATCGACGATAGATCCGTTGCCAGAGCGATAGCCGTTGAGAATGAGTTATTAGCAAATCTAGATCGCCATCATTATCAGCATCAAACCAATTGCTAAATCCTGTCATACCAGACCAAGACTGGTTGCTACGCAGAAGCGGCGACCCCTGGAATTGACCCGATTGAGTCTGCCGATATAGGCCCGCAGGAAAACTATAAAATTCGAGAGTGCCATCCTGATCTAAATCTAACCAGTTCGCACTCACACTAGTGGCGGGTAGTCCCCATTGCTCAGCGGGCTGAATGTCTATGCGATCACCATCATTCAGACCCAAGAGCGACTCAGTAGAGGAAACACAGAAAAGATCCTGATCTCCATCGCGATCAAAATCGGCAGCCAAAATTTGTTGGATAGCGCTATCTGCGGACAAGGGTAGTTCTGTCTTCACAAAGGGAGTCTCCGCTGTCGCCGCACCTGAAGTCTGATGGCGAAGAATTTGGACAGACTCCCCGGTAGCCTGGATCAAATCGGGGAGGCGATCACCATTAAGATCCGCCCAGATCACAGGGCCTTGCGTCCCGAGGTCAACGCTAAGGTCCGAGGCTAGATCTTTAAATTGACCCCGAGACTGCTGAACATACAACTGATTGGGATAATTTTTATTGGGCGGTCGCTCTCGACCACAGGTGACATAAATATCAATCAAATCATCCTGATTGAAATCCGTTAATCGCGTGTGTCGTCCTGGACAAGCACTTTTTTCGATTCCCTGCTCACTAGCCAAATTACGCAGCACCGGTCCCTCGCTAACAAATAGCTCATCATTTTGCCCACTCTGAGCAGATAACTGACCGCGATTGGCTCCCCGTGTGATAAAAACATCCAAATAGGTCATCCTCGTTTAAGGCGAGCCAACCCATACCATGACGATCTAAAAAAGGCGAAAATCCGAACTTATTCGACGACGGAGAAATATGAAGTTTACCGAAGTATGTATGTTCTAAAGGCCAATCAACAGCTAATTCAATAGGACTACCAACGTAGCGAAATTCCTGACGATCACGCAGGCGTAGTTGGCTATTATCTCCGAGTTCAAATGTGACGATAATTTTCTTCTCTTGGGCAATTTGACCAACATTCACTTGCCCTCGATACTCAACCGCTTGGGGTTTACTTCTATATGGAGTGATGCTGCCAACTAGCGGCGTCTGAATCCCTAATTTCCGTAGCTTATGGGTTTCTATAATCCATTGGTTATTGAGCCAGTAACTATAGACGCCCGGTTGAGAGATTGTTGGCGCATTACTATCGGGATCACTACCCGGAAATTTTTGCCCCTGGGTCAGGCCTAAATCTAGATAGCGATCAACGTAGTGCTGACCATCGCCTTGATTAATAAAAATTCGCTGACTACTACTGTGATTCAAGGTGAAAATATCAAGAGCACGATCTCCGTTAATATCCGCAATGCCTACATCGAAAATATCTTGGGGGGCGCCGCGCTAGACAGTTCCAATAAGTGAAATTGATGATGGGTTTTCAGCCTTAAGGGTCCGTCTAATTTTGCTAACACGGTGCGTCCCCCAATAATGATTAGAAGACAGACGCCAAAAATAATCAGAATTCGCCAGTAGCGAAAAAGAAGCTTAAACATCCAACCCAAGGCCCGTCCTTTGAGGATTTTGAAGTTCGCTAGGCATTCCAAACCCACAGTCGCCAACAAATCGTGAAATCATTGAGCTGGTTAGCCCCCGTAAGCGAAAGTGACTCCCTTTAGTTTAATCTCCTTGATCAAACGGCCATTGGTCAATTAAATTTCGTTGGCCGAAGTGAACAAACTGCAACCCTACGCTCAGACTAAGCATTGCCCTTGATATAATCAGCTTTTCCAACAAGCAGTTTGAAGCAGCAAACTAATGGCAAATTGGCAGATAATTTCGGGCGGCGTAACTGCGCCCAAAGGGTTTCAAGCATCAGGCATCACGGCAGGACTCAAGCCCTCTGGTTCGCCCGATCTCGCCCTAATCTATTCCGATACTGATGCGATTGCCGCCGGTATGTTTACCAATGTGCAAGTCAGGGCAGCCTGCGTTGACTATTGCCGTCAGCGACTGCAGACTAAGGCCAGCGCTCGGGCAATCTTGGTCAATGCCGGTCAAGCTAATGCCGCAACAGGAGAGGCAGGGTGGCAGGATGCCCTTGATTCTGCGGATGCAGTCGCTCAAGCCTTAAACATCGAAGCGAATGCGGTTCTACTCGCATCAACTGGAGTCATTGGCCAGCGTATCAAAATGAACAAGCTTAAAGCCTACCTTCCAGAGCTTGTGAGCGAGCTTTCTGAGACAGGAAATGAGGCGGCTGCACGAGCAATTATCACCACAGATCTAGTGGCTAAAACTATCGCTCTAGAGACGGAGATCGAGGGGCGCACAGTCCGGATTGGAGGAATGGCAAAAGGTTCAGGCATGATCCATCCCAACATGGCGACTATGCTCGGCTTCTTGACTTGCGATGCGGCTGTCTCAACACCGCTCTGGCAAGAGATGTTAAGCGAAGCAGTTCAAGGTAGCTTTAATCAAATTACAGTCGATGGTGATACCAGCACCAATGATAGTGTGATTGCTCTAGCCAATGGACAATCCCGTACCGCTGCTATTACCACTCGGAATGAAAACGCAAAAAAATTACAGACGATGCTCAACGCCGCCTGTGAATATCTAGCGAAAGCGATCGCTCGAGATGGGGAAGGCGCGACCTGCTTGCTGGAAGTCACGGTGTCTGGGGCACCCTCTCAAGTGGCCGCACGTCAAGTCGCACGTACTGTAGCAGGTTCATCCTTAGTTAAATCTGCAATTTTTGGACGAGATCCCAACTGGGGTCGGATCGCGGGGGCAGCCGGTCGTGCGGGCGTGATCTTCGAACAGAACGACCTCAAAATTCAGTTAGGTGACATCATCTTGCTCGAACAAGGTCAACCTCAAATCTTTGATGAGGCAGCGGCTCACAATTACCTTCAGCAAGCCGCTTCGGGTGAGTATTTACAGTCCGATACTGTCAAAATCGGCCTCAAAATTGGCTCAGGTCCAGGGCAAGGAACGGCTTGGGGCTGTGATCTCAGCTACGACTACGTCAAAATCAACGCCGAGTATACAACTTAATTTTTTGAGAATTTTGAAGAGAGACTAGCTAACAGAGTGAGCTTGCCCAATCCGGGGCTCAGTTCCTGCCAGCAGACGGGCAATGTTGCTCTGATGACGGAACAATACATAAATAGCCGCTACAATCCCGAAACAGATGTAGGGCAAGGGTTGGCCTAAACCAATCATTAAGGCAGCGGATGTGATCGCGCCGGTCATTGAGCCAACAGAAACGATCCGTGTCACGCTTAACAACATCAAAAAGGCACCCAAAGTGCCCAAAGCCACTAACCCGTTCAAAGCAAACAGCACCCCTAAACTAATTGCCGCCGATTTACCGCCTTTAAAGCCAATCCAAATAGATTTGCTGTGGCCAACCACGGCACACAATGCGGCTGCAGCGGCAATCCAATTGCTGACTAATGGTGCACCACCACTCCAAGTTTGCCAAAGATAGACGCTTAACCAAACCGCTGTGAAACCCTTACCACAGTCAATCAATAAGACGAATAACGCTGGCAGCCGCCCTAGAGTTCGTAAAACATTTGTTGCGCCTGTCGACCCAGAGCCTTCTTCTCTAATATCAACGCCATAAAACCAAATTCCGACTAGATAGCCCGTCGGAAGTGCCCCCATTAAATATGCCAGAGTTGCAAGCCCAACGCCGACTGCGATCACATTCATAAACCCTACCTGAACTGCAAGCTAACCCAATCGGATTATAAAAGTTTAAGCTCAGCGAAATTAAAAACCCATCGAAAAAATTTACCCTGCTCAAAAACGGGTAGCCGTCCTCTGCTGTATTGGCCCTAGTAAAAATAGGCTGCTCGTTCTTCTGGAGACGGAACAAATGCCAAGAGCAAGGGGTATTGCAGTAACGCCAAACTAATTTCTTCCTCAGCGCGATCAACCACAACTAAGGGCAAATAGTTATTTTGCCGCAAGCGCTCACCCCTCTTTACCAGAGCCGCCGACGTTTCATAAAGACCGACGCCCTTATTGGGACCAAAATCACTTCGAGAAATGCCCAAGCAATCTTGTAAGCTACGTCGCCACTCTCCCAACTGTTCAGGGGTATCAGCTAAAATTAAGGTTCGGCAACGATCACCATACAGCTGGCTCAGCACCGACATAACTGCTGAAGCTACCAAAATATTTTGCAAACGGCTACCCAAGCTACGGACGGCACCTCGACCTGCTTGCTCAAAAAACCACTGTTCCGTTCGTTCAGCCTGCATCGGCTCAAAAGTTCGTCGTAACTGCCAAGGGGGGCCATAGTAATCGGGCTGGAGACGATATTGCTCCAATATCCGACGGATTTGTGAGGTTTGATCTTTAAACGTTTGCTGCTGGGCAAATAGTGGTTGAGGACGCTCTTCTGGTAGAGGCTTCACTGCAGGCTCGCGCGAAGAGGGAGCATCCCAATCTTGAGTAGTTGGTAATTCCAATTGTTCTGCGGCTGCCGCTAAATCCTGTAATCCTCCGACTAAATACTCTCGGAAACCTTGTAACCGAATAGCCATTTCCTGGGAGACACCAGCAAAGGTCGTTCGCATTTCAGCTTCCACCCGTTCTTTACGGCGCTCAAGTTGCTCAACCGCCTGCTGCAGATCTTGTTTACGCTTCTGCAACTCAGTCAATCCTTCTTCCACCAGACGACCTAGATTGTCTTGAATGTGCGAAACTTGGTTCGCTAAAGCCTGCTTTTGCCGCTTTAGAGCAGCGATCTCTTCCTGCAAAGCTTGGTGCTGCTGCTCAAAAAGAGCTAAGTTCTCTTCCCCTTTATCTGCTCGGTGACTAGACCTAGAATTGCTGAGCTCGGCAGAATCATCTGAAGATCCCCCTGAATCCTCAGAAGGAGACGGGGACATCGCATCTTCCGGATTTTGAGCCATCTCAGGGATCTCAGCAGAATTCATTAAGTGTCAGACAGAGTGATAAAGAAGGATAAGCAATATTAGCAAACTCTGGCTAATTCTCTATATTAGGTTTCAATTGTTTGTGGCCGGAAGCCCCTAAGGATGAACAGTATTTTTCTAGATTGGCCCTCAAAGCAAGGGGATCAAAAATAATCGGCAAAAAATGGATGCTTTTTACTTCTCGAAAATAGAATAAAACCGGAATGCGATCACTAAAAATTTGCCAACTCTGCCAACCAACATAAGGAAAAAACCGAATTTCTCGATCTGAACGCAATACCTGTAATCCCGACTCCTTGAATACTAAGCGAATGGTCTGCGCCTGAAACCAAAGAAATAAACCAAAGCCTGTAAGCGTCAGCCCCCCCCATTTGTGCAAAAAAATCACTGGAGCCGACAACAGAATCAAAAGCCAAGGAATTTTTTCGCTCGGAGTCAATACAACCCCCTTTTGTTCAAACATGGGCAATTTATCCAATAAATTTTGGGTGCTATCTAGCTTAGTTGCAAATCCCTCGTCACTACCAGTCTCCTATCCCTGTCCAAATCTTTTAAAAAGTGCCCAAGACAGAAAAAAATTACTCACAAAAATCGCCAGCAATGTTGTCACCACAGCTGAAGTAGTAGAACGACCCACGCCTTTGGCCCCGCCAGTCGTGGTCAATCCCCAATTGCAGCCGACAATCGCTACCAAAGAGCCAAATACCCATGCTTTGAGCAACATAGCAACAATATCCCAACCATCCAAAAACTGACGCACCGAATTGATATAGAGAGCAGTTGAAATATCGTAAAGCGCATTCGCAATGAACATTCCACCCATCAGACCCATAATCAAAGCCATCAGGGTTAGCAGTGGCAACATCAAACAACAGGCTAAAACACGAGGCATCACCAAGTAATCGACCGGATCGGCTCGCAAGACGTACAATGCGTCAATTTGTTCTGTCACACGCATTGTACCGATTTCAGCCGCAAACGCCGACCCCACTCGACCCGCCAAAATAACCGCCGTCAATACTGGTGCTAGTTCCCGAGCAAGAGCCAGCCCCAATACACCGCCCACGGTTGCCGAGGCCCCAAATTCAATAAACTCCCGGGCAACTTGAATGGTAAAGACCATACCCACAAAGCCACCCGTCACCAGAGCAATCAGTAATGACTCTGGCCCAACAACGGCCATCTGCTCTAAAGTATTGCGCCGATGAAATCTTAATTGCGAAAAATGCAAAAGTACTTGCCCTGTCAAAAAACAAGCCGTCACAAGTCGACCTAACCAAGCACCCAAAATACCGAAATTCTCCCCGATTTAGCCAGTCATAGAATCCGCTTATCCAGCTTCCGCATTGACTCGGAATCGCTCCACAGAAGCCAACAGTTCTTGAGAAATACTCACCAGATTTTGCAACGAACCTGCAACCCGTTGTGACTCCTGAGATGTTTCTTGGGCGGTTAATTCAACGGACTGCATGACTTGGGCAACAGCCAGAGAATTCTCCCGCTGCTCGACTGTATCAGCCGTAATCGAGCGGACCAAACTATCAATGTGATTAGAAACCTCAATAATATCTTCAAGAGATTTCTTGGCTTGCTCTGCCCGGTCCGTCACATCAATAACCTGCTGAATACCTTCTTCCATTGCAGTCATGACCGAGCCGGTTTCAGACTGAATCTGTAAAACGATTTGCTCAATTTCTTTCAAAGACTTCGCCGAACGATCTGCCAATTGGCGGACTTCATCTGCCACGATTGCAAATCCTCGACCCGCTTCACCCGCACGAGCCGCCTGAATCGAAGCATTCAAAGCTAATAAATTTGTCCGAGAGGCAATTTGAGAAATCAAGGCGACAATTTTAGAGATTTCTTGAGATGCTTCCGCTAGCCGCTTTACTTTACGAGCTGTTTCAGACACTGTTTCTCGAATCTGCAAAATGCCCGCGACCGTCCTTTCTACAGCCTTACCCCCTCGAAGTGCCGTTCCAGAAGATGTTCGTGCAACCTCTTCTGCTTCCCTCGCATTTTCGGCGACACGCTGAATGGACTCAGTCATCATTTGCACTGAGTTTAAAGTGACAGCTAATTCTTCTGCCATCCGCAAAGCGTCACTAGACTGGTTCCGAGCAAATGATTCACTATCCGTAGACCCTCGATTCACCTGCAACGCAGCCTGCTTAACCTGTTGCACAATCTCTCGCAAGTTTTGAATAGTCAGGTTAAAAGCGTCAGCTACCGCGCCCAACACATCAGCTGTCACCTCCGCTTGAACCGTCAAATCGCCCCTAGCCGCCCCCTCTACCTCATCCAACAAGCGAATCACCTGTCGCTGCAAATCTTCTCGAGCTTGCTCTGTTTCTTCCGCGCGTCGTTGCGCATCTTTCGTCGTCGTTAAAACAACACGGGACATTTCATTAAAACTAGAAGACAGCCGCCCTAATTCATCCTCAGCATAAACAGTTGCCCGGGTATCTAAATTACCCTGCAACACATGATCAAATTGTTCTTGCAAATTATTGATAGAACGCTTCATCTGAATCGTGGAAATTTGCCCCACAGCCAGCGTTGACCCAAAACCAACCACCCCGGCAACAAGAGCCATTACACCTTTATTACCACTCTCTCCAGAGACCGAGACGGACCCAGAAGAGGGAACTGACTCATTTCCACCTAAAAAACCCGCAATCACGACAGATAGAAAGGTGGCAACACCAGTAGCTGCAGCACAAATCAATTGCTTTTTAAGTAGTGGTGCATTGGCCAAAAATGGTAAAGAAGCCTGCACATTCTCATCAACTTGAGGTTTTACCAGTTGTTCACTTGCCGCCCCACTTAAACCCGTTAATAGCTCTTCCCCATCATCAATAAGAACAGACCCAGATTCTAAGGCTTCAAAATCAGCGGTATCTTGCTCGTCAACAACGAAACTAGAACTGGAATCCAATTCCAAGGGCTCGGCAACCGCCTCGGGAGAAAATCGACCGGAGCGTGTGTCAACAATCTCAGTTTGTTGACCTCCAGACAGCTCAAACTCAGACAGTTGGTCGTGAATTTGGCTGATGTCGTCTTGAAAAGAACTAAAATCATCCTCTGACATTTCAAAGTCATCGTCAGAGGAGAGAAACTCAGAATCTTGGGACTCTTCGGCGAGCAAGTTTGTTTCGTCACCTTTGAACTTAGAATGATCGACGCTTAAATAATCCAAACCTCCCGGGCTCGGATCGGGCAGATCGGAGGACACGACAAATGTAGGCTCCTCGCCAGGAGGTAAATTATTCTCATCACGCTGTGTAACTGTCTGGGT
>JBCDHF010000186.1:0-8880 GCA_038750375.1 Cyanobacteria bacterium P01_H01_bin.15 | reverse complement strand
TTCAGCAGCATTGCTTTGCAACTTGTCACAATCAACCTGAATTAATGGCAGACGTCGCTGTGCGGAGCCGAAATGAATCAAGGCTGCCAAGTTATCTTTTTCTTGACCTGGTTCACCAAAGATCAAAACTGGCTCTCGATTTTTAGCCGCTTCAATTACCTGCGATCGCAAACGAACCGCGAACCGACTTTTGCCGATAACCCCCCGACGAGCATTATTGACTAAGTATGGCCGCAACAGTTGCTGTCGCTGCTGCTCAACGCTGATCTGGGATGAAAGCTTAGCGATCTGCCGCGTTAAAACTTGCGTAAATAATGGTGCCAATTGAGGGTAGGTGGTTCGGAGTTGAGCAAAATCCGATTGAGATAAAAACCAACAACGACAGTCGGTTTGGGTCCTGACGGTCTCAGTGGAGGGTTGACCGGAAATCAACGCCGCCGCATTAATAACTGTTCCTGGCAAAAGATCGACAGGTACGGCAGTAGGTTGGGGGCTTGCAAGGCCCCCAGTCTCTAAAATCCATAACCCTGAAACGAACTCCCCCGTCACTGCCAGGGTCGAATTAGCGGGTAAATCTACTGAACACAGTTTTTCTGCGATCGCGGATAAGATAGCTTCTTCGATCTGCCCTAGCGAGGTAGAGTCTCGTAGCCACTGGATTAGAGACGAATGGTTCATAAAAATAGCCCACCGAAGTTTCGCTAGAACAATTATCGATGGCAAAGAAGTTTAGTTTGCGCTTTGCAACATCAGTCTTTATATGGGTAGTTGAGCAGCTCTCACTGTAAAGAAGAGGATTTGGAGCCAGGGAACAAGACAGAAAGACGGCCTAGCAGACCATGCTTGATTTCTACTCCCTAATCAGGCCGCAATCGCACGAATACTTTAGGACGTAAACAAATAGGATTGTAAAAAAACGACTATCCACCGACATAGCCTGATTTTCCGGACAGTGCTGTCAGAACTGCTCTCTATTGTTGAACTTTGTCGGATTTCGACGTCTAAAATTTGAAGATTTAGCAAACCTCTGCCGAGATTTGTGCGCTCTCCCCCGAAATAAACCTATTCTTTATGCATAAGTATTAACACGGTCTCCTTGGGGTTTTACTGAGTTCATTCCCGAATCGTTAACATTAGTTGACAGAATTCTAAGATTGCAGGTAGCTTTTAAGGGGCTAAACGGGTTTTTCCTTGGAATGTCTCGACAATTTATCTGAGTCTTCTTTAGTCCGATGAGGGAAATACCTAATATCCCTTCCTATTCACAGGGCACGAAGATAGAACCGTCGCAACAGTCAGGACGAAAGAAATCCACTGGCGATCAATTGTTTGATATCTTCACTGAGCTTGAGTATCGTCAGGCATCTGGACATCTGACTATCCAAAACTCGGATAATACGCAATATCCTTTTACTTTTACTTAGGGCGTCTGTTTTACGCTGACGGGGTCCGTTACCCCCTTCGACGCTGGCAACGAAGCTTGCGGGCTTATGGAGTAAGCATTGCTGCTAAGGATTGGTTTCAGGTGTCTCACAGCTCCATTACCGAGTCGGCCGTCCCTTCTCGCTATCAATTAATTAGTCGCTGGCTAAAGAGTGGACATCTGACTCCGATTCAAGCGAGCGGTTTGATCAAATCAATCACCTTGGAGATGCTGTTTGCTCTTCACAGCATCTCAAAAATCGTACCAATGTTTCAGGCGAACAAGTTGACGTTGAAGTTCGCGCCAATGGTTTTAGACTCGCAGCAACTGGTAACCCTTAGTATCAAGCGCTGGCAAATATAGAACAGCGCAGGACTGAGCAAAAGTTCTCCAACCCAAGCGCCAATTCTGAGTCAGCCTGAAATTTTACGTCAGCAAACCTCAGCCCAAACCTTTGACAACTTGAGTGCACTTCTAGATGGAACCCAGTCAATCTACGACCTTGGGATTAGAGTGGGACAAAACCCAGTGCTGTTAACTCGATCTCTGCTTCCATACCTAAAGTCTCAAGCCATCAACTTGGTGAATTTACCAGAATTTCGCCCGCCAAATCCCGTGGGACCCTCCGTTCAGGTAACGTCGCCCCCAAATTCGCCCACGGCAAGACCGGCTCGCCCGCGTAAGACTGTGGCCTGCATCGATGATAGCCCCGCAGTTTGTCTGCTTCTAGAGGAAATTCTCACCCAAGCTGCTAGAAAAACGACCGGATTTGATCTTGCTCGATCTGTTTCTTCCCGAAACAAATGGGTATGAACTCTGCGCCAGTTTACGGAAGTTAACGGCTTTCCGGACGACCCCAATTTCGATTCTTACAGGACACACTGGACTTATTGATCGCGTTAGGAGTCGCCTCGTAGGCTGTAATGAGCTTTTAACCAAGCCGATAAACACAGAACAGCTGCTGGAGGCTACCGCTCGACATCTCGCGCAGTCTGCGGAAGCGACTAGCTGACAGGAATGCCGCTTCTCTGGATGATGACGCTGGATCGATGCCAACTCTTACCAGTTCTCAATCAGCTCGCGCTAGGATTAAGCAAGATGACTTAACGCAATCTTTTCGGCATTTAGCTTGCCGGGATTCTCCAGTGAGTAGAGGTTTTATTTGATGGGATTAGCACTAACAAACGACAACGTAGAAGCTACTTTGGATGAGTTGCGCCCTTATTTGATGGCAGATGGCGGCAATGTAGAGCTGGTCGAAATTGATGGACCGATCGTTAAGCTTCGCCTGCAGGGTGCTTGTGGTTCCTGTCCTAGTTCCACAATGACTCTCCGAATGGGTATTGAACGTCGTCTGCGAGAGCAAATTCCTGAGATTGCAGAAGTTGAACAGGTCTTGTAGACGTTTTGTCAGCCTCTGCGCAGTTGAGCTACCGGGCAATTTTGAGTTTCAGCGAATTCTTCGCTGAGATCGCTGCCCTCAGCATCCATGCTCACGGCTTAGTTGGCTCAGGATAGCGAAAGATGCTTCTGCAGGGAACGGAAATGACTTTTGTGAACTCTAAGGTACTGAAAAGTTTTATTTGAGTATCTGTTTACAAGCACAGCTGGGAGAGATGGGGGCTTGGGGCTAGATTTTGAGCTGTGGGGTCGATTGCTGTCTGCCTATGTCGACAATTACGGCCAGGTTAATTACTGCTTGTGGAAGCGAGAAGCCCAGAGTGATCTAACCAACTGGTTACTCAGCTTTAGGCAGTTAGAAATCTACCGCTATGATCGCCATGAACAACTAGCGTTGTGGCTCAATCTTTACAATGCGCTAGTTATCCGCGAAGTTTTGAACTGTTATCCGGTTGCATCGATTCGGCCACGAATACTGGGTGTTCCCAACTGGACTCGTTTTTACTGGTTTTTTGCACGACCGATCTTTCGGGTGCGATCACGTCGCTACAGTCTCAATGACATTGAGCACAGAATTATTCGACCACAATTTCGCGATCCACGGGTGCATTTTGCTTTAGTCTGTGCCGCTCGGGGATGTCCTTGGCTTCGCCAGGAAGCCTACCAACCCGAAATTGTACTCAATCAGCTCGAAGAGGATGCTCACCGATTTATCAATAATCCTCAAAAATTGCGTCACAACGTCTTAAGCCAGCGGTTGATTTGCAGTCCGATTTTCCGCTGGTACAAACGAGACTTTCTCAGTGTCGCAGATTCTTTGCCAGCTTACATTCATCGCTATTTGCATAGGGCCGCGACCCTGTCGGCGGTTCCTCAGGTAACCTTTCTGAAATATGACTGGTCATTGAATCAGCGAATATCTTGGTAAAGCTGTTTCAGTCGCTGAGCGGGAAATCCTAATGCCCACAATGAGCCAATCAATACATAAATGAATTGTGATCGCAAGCTGCCCCACCTCGCCACTCGGCGATCACTAGATTGTACGATCCGATTAACCAATTTCAGCCGTCCCATTTGCGATAAATCAATGCAGAGTTGAGCGTCCTCCATGATGGGCAGAGAAGTATCAAACCCTCCGCACTTTTCAAAGCCCTGTCTTCGGCAGAAGATGACTTGATCTCCGAAAAAAATTCGTAGTCCGTTGCGCCAGAATAAATACGGTCGAAACAGAAACCCCCCGTAGTAGCACTTTAAAAAATTATGAAACGTGATTCCCCAACGGGTCTTGACGTCACCCGTCATCACGGAGATAAAGGCTCCTCCCACCACCTCTGATGGCTTTAAGGTAAGCTCAATTAGCTCGATTAAATCGCTGGGAACAAGCGTATCGGCATGTAAAAAGCAGAGCACATCGCCCTTGGCTGTTTGTGCACCGAGCTGTTGCTGAATGGCTCGTCCCGCTTTTTCACTACCTATGACCGGAATCTGATATTGTTCTGCGATCGCAACGGTTTCATCCGTTGACCCTCCATCCACAATTAGAACTTCTGCCGGAGGGGGCTCTAGGCTCTCTAAACTGCGCAGGGTACGAACTAGCGTAGTCTCTTCGTTTAGAGTGGGAATAATCAGAGAAACTGTCGTCATTTCAATTCCTGAAAACTAGCCAATGAGCAACCCAGTACGCAATGATTTGGAGTTTTATGATCGGGTTGCCAACAGTTGGTGGGATGAACAAGCGCCCATTTTTACCCTTTCTCGCCTGAATCCAGGGCGGTTTGCTTATTTTGATCGCTTTGTTGATGCTTGGCAAGGACGCCGCGTGTTAGATGTGGGATGTGGTGGCGGGTATACTTGTGAATTTTTAGCGCATCGAGGTGCTCAGGTTACCGGGCTCGATTTGTCTACACCTTGTCTCGCCATGGCCAATCACCATGCCGCCCAGCAAAAATTAAGTATTGATTATCGACAAGGGGTCGGGGAAGCGTTGCCTTTTGCGGACGGCAGTTTTGATGTAGTTATTTGTGTAGATGTTTTAGAGCATGTTGCAGATGTCAAGCAGACTTGCCAAGAGATTTTTCGGGTTCTACGACCGGCTGGGTTGTTTGCCTTTGACACTATTAATCGCACAGTTTGGTCAAAGCTTGTGATGATTCATCTGCTGGAGAATTGGCTCAAGTTGATTCCGGTAGGAGTTCATGACTGGGAAAAATTTATTCCGCCCGGGGAATTGAAGGCGTTGTTGCAACTGATTGGGTTTTCGCCGATCCAATATGCGGGATTTAACGTATTTGGCCGTTCCCCGTTTGATTTTATGCGTGCATTTCAGTTGTGGCAGCGAACTCAAGCGCTTAATGTAACTATCGATCAGAATGTATCTTTGATGTACATTGGCTTTGCCCGGAAGCCATTACGTTCCTGAGAATTTGCTGACAAGATATAGCAACCAAGGGAACAGTTAGGACATTTTTGTCAGAGAGCACAGAAATGTGCAGGCTTCTAAACTTGAATGTGTCCTAATTTAATCTTTGCCTGCTATAACTGCAGACAAATAATCATCTTCTTGATGAACATATAGTTTAAGCCTGCTCGTTTTCGTCAAAGGGCTCTCGGACGACAATCAAGGTTCCTGTATATTGGCGTGCGATTAGGGTCGGAATATTGCCTGCGATCGCATGTTGTAAAAACCCTTCTCGGCTAGCGCCTAAGATCATGACTTCGCATCTCTGCTCAGACGCAAACCGTAGAATCGTTGAGACAACTTCGGCTGCACGGATTGATACGCTAAAAAAGGGTTTTTGTAGCCTGAATTGCATATCTTCTGCGATCGCATCCAAGGTCCCGTCGACTACCGCCAATTCCTGAGTATAGATTTGAATCAACCAGGTTTTTGGAACGGTGACGTCGGGGTAAAGGCTGGTTAAAGATGACAGTAATTTGAGAGCGTGTCGAGCGTTTGGACCACCTCCCATCGGTAGTAACCAAGATGCGTTCGGATTATCCAGACTCAACGGGAAATGATGATGATTTTTGCTGGGTTTGACGAGCAGCACCTCACAAGGCACCTTCCGAATTAAGACTTCATCAATTCGATTAATGGCATCACTTTCTTCGTCTTCGCGATCACGAGGCCAGCCTAGCAGCAAACTATTTACATGTTCTTCTAAAACCACATCCATAATCCCATTGACCGTATCCTGGGCAATGCGGATTTGGGTGTGAATGGGCACTTGCCAATAAAGACCGGCAGATTCCACTTGACGCATGAGTTCCCGGGGACCGGCAGTATTAGCCGAATATTCAGCGGGGGTAAGGTGCGTTGGAATTTGAATGATATGTAGACATTCGATCTCGTAGTGAAACTCCTGGGCGATCGCGACCGCAATGGCTAATAGTTCACTGACTTGATCACTATCACTTAAGGGTAGTAGCAGTCGACCGTTCCCCGTTGCTGGCGCCCGCGTTTGATACACCACATAGGACGGAGTTTTGGGTGCAGCCAGGGCCGTCTCACCGGAAAGCTCTTCTGCTTCGATGCGAATAATATCGCTACGGGTGATCATACCGACGAGTTTTTGTTGTTCTAGAACCGGCAGACGGGAGACTTTGTAGCGACTGAGTAGATAGAGTACATGGCTCAAACTCGCTTGCGGATTGACAGTAATCGGCCGGGGCGTCATCACCTGTTTCAGCAAAACTGAATCTTGTTTGAGTTGACTATCAAATCGTTCAAAGTCGCTTTGGCTGATAATGCCCACTAACTTACCCGCTTCAATGACCGGAAATCCACGATGGTGAGAGCGCGACATCGCCTGAATGACTTCATCCAAGGGCATCTCTGCTTCTAGCGATTCCACCGGATATTTCATAACATCGGCGGCAGTCAAATTAGTTAAAAAATTGGGTTTAACGATTTGGGGCTGCTGCTCGTCGCTTAGATCAATGCCACTTTTGCGCAGCAGATGTTGATACAGAGAACCCGGCGAAACTGTCTCTGCCACTAAATAAGCGCTAGCGCAAGCTAGCATCAGCGGCAGAACTAAACTGAAGTTGGCCGTCATTTCAAACACAATTACAATGGCGGTGACGGGAACCCGCACGACCGCCGTAAAAAAGGCACCCATTCCAGCTAACGCATACAAGTTTGAATTGCCTAAATTGAAGGCAGCAACGGGGATTTGTCCGACTAAAAATCCCAACGCGGCCCCCAAAATCAAGGCAGGAGAAAAAAGACCGCCCGGCGCTTCTGAGCCCGCCGCTAATAACGTCAACACGAAATAAATAACAAATGCACTCGCCTTAAGTTCCCATTCGCCATCAGTGTTGATCAAAAAATTCCAAAGCCCGGCATTATCACGAAAAATTATTGGAAGTTGGCTGATGACGAGACCGGTCAAAATACCGGCTCCTGAAATTCGCCAGGATAACGGGAGTCTTGATTTGCGGTTTAACCCCCAGCTAAACAACACGCCTCGATTAAACAGCGCTCCCAAGACTCCGGCAACGATCCCCAGTAGAATATAGAAAGGGATTTCGGCTGCGGTAAAAGGCGCAATGACTGGGCCGCGAAATACGTCTGCCGGTAACGTCAAATCAGCTTGATTAAGTAAAAAGCGAGAGACGGTCGCACCAATAAATGAAGCCAGAATTGCTGTTTCTAGCGTCAACCCGGAAATATCTCGCATCAACTCTTCAATCACAAACAAGACTCCAGCAATGGGAGTATTGAATCCAGCTGCTAAGCCCGCCGCAGCCCCTGCCGCGATCATTTGACGACGGTGTTCGGGGGAGGTAGGTAACCAACGACTAAGCTGTCCAGCTAAAGCGGCACCAATATGTACAGTCGGCCCTCGACGGCCAAGCGCCATGCCCGCACCCAACACCCCCACGGTACCGAGGGCTTTGACGACGGCAATCCGCAATGTCAGGGGTACGCGATAGCGAGAAAGTGATGCTTTGACTTGGGGAATGCCACCCCCAACCGCTTCTCTGCCAAAATTCTCTAGTAGCCAACCGGAGGCAAAGCCGAGTAATCCCCCAATCAGCGGAAGCGCAATGCGATCACCCATTAAGTCAGCAGCTTGTACTCGTTGCCCGCCCAGCCAGCCCACACCAATTTTTAAGAAAACTGCGGCAAACGCAGATAGTAAACCAATGAGACAGGCTTCTGCTAGGGCATAGCGAATTTCTGTAGACCGTTTAGCCAGGGACCTTTTAAAGGTAAACCCACCTGCCAGTTGATGCTTAAGTCGAGGAAGTTGGGTTTGATATTTTCGGCGCAGATTGGCGAGAGACTTAATCACTCAAGCGCTCTCCAACAGAAAGGATGGATGTGGTTTTATTTAACCCTATTTACGGTTCACAATCGACAGGTGCTGAACCTTGAGCGTCGGAGTTAGACCAGAGTTATTTCAACCTAGATTTAAAGAACGAATTCGTCAGAACTCAAAGTTTTCAATCTTGGTTCTCATCTGCATGAAACTACCAATCCTCCGTAAGATGCAGGAATGTCCATCGAAGTATGAGAGGATTGAGTTCTTTCCAGGTGTTTGAGCCGATTGGCTTCAAACATGACGGACTCTGCTGCGAACAACTTTAATAAACTTCCTCCGTTATGACACCAGCGTACTCCGCACAAGCCAGCAAGTCTTTAAGCTCAGTCCCCATGCTTCTTCGTCATCTCAACTATGGTCAAATTATAGAAATGCAAGACCCGGCAATTGTCAGAGAAGGCACAAAAAAAATCTGCTCTCACAAACCCCCAACTAGAGCGAATTGCGATCACAGAAATTCTATAGAGTTTAAATAATTAGCTAATAGCTATCTAGATGAGGCGCAGATAAAAGGCTTCCGCTTCGAGCTGATTGATTAGCTTTTGATCACCCCGAGACCGAGCCGCTTCCAAGCGGCGCTCTAGGTTTGACTTTAGATTTTGTCGGTGGGTGGCCGCTGCTTTTTGCAGGAGCTGTCTTTTATCTTTGTTCATAGTCTTTCCAGTTGTTCAATGTCAGGCACAAACCTTTTGCTCTAATGTAACCTGAAGAGATGACTGAAGGTCC
>JBCDHF010000185.1:0-8904 GCA_038750375.1 Cyanobacteria bacterium P01_H01_bin.15 | reverse complement strand
TCTGAAGCAATCTTGGTTATTTGAAAACAGTAAAATCAACCGTTAAGTTTCTTGGTATCTAAACCGATGGCTTGAGTAATGCTAGTTAGCTGGTGTTGTTCAAGCTTTTCTGTTAGCCCCTGTAAAATTTGTTTGACCATACTTGGCCCTTTATAAATCCAGCCTGTATAGGCTTGTAGCAAAGACGCGCCAGCCGTGATCTTTTCCCAGGCGTCTTCCGCTGTGAAAATTCCGCCGACACCCACAATGGGGATTTTGCCTTCAGTTTCTTGATAAATAAAGCGAATAATTTCAGTCGAACGTGATCGCAACGGGGCGCCACTGATGCCGCCGTTCTCCTCGGTTAGGAGCTGTCCAGTTTCTGGCAAAATTTTCGTCTTCAATATGTCCCGGCGAATCGTCGTGTTAGTTGCCACAATCCCTGCAATCCCGAAGTTTTTGACCAGTTGAATCAACTCAGAAATATCTTCCCAACTAAGATCTGGTGCTATTTTCAGCAAGATAGGTTGCTGATTTGTATTGTTCGACCATAGAGCATCGAGAATGGGTTTCAATGATTCCGTTGCTTGCAGAGATCGCAAACCGGGAGTGTTGGGAGAGCTGACATTGATCACGAAGAAGTCCGCCAGATTTTGCAGCCGCTGAAAGCTCCCCAAATAATCTTTGGGTGCATCTTCCAAAGAGGTCAGTTTAGATTTGCACAAATTAATCCCGATGGGAATTGTACGCGGACGACGCCGCCAGGCTGCTTGCAAATTTTCCGCGATAGCAGTTGCACCGGAGTTGTTTGCCCCCAATCGATTCAGGACCGCTTGATCTTCGGGGAGTCGAAATAAGCGCGGTCGAGGATTTCCCGGCTGACCTTGGAACGTCACTGCACCCAACTCCGCAAATCCAAACCCGAACTCAGACCATAAGCCGGGCGCTTGAGCGTTCTTATCGCAGCCGGCCGCCAATCCCAAGGGATTGGCGAACTCTAAGCCCCAGACGGTTTGGCTTAGTTGGGGATTCTTGAAGCCGAAGGAACTGCGAATTTGGGTTCGTCCCCAATTGCCCCAAGCTGTGGACGAGCTGTCGAGCCAATGCAGAACGCTCATTAACTGCCGGTGAGCGCTTTCAGGATCGCCTTTGGTCATGCCCAGCAAGAGCGGATAAAGTCGGGGAACGTTCAGCATAATAATCGCCGAAAACCTCTATTTTTTGATACTCACTGCTGTTCAAGCGTGTTGATTAGTCGCTTGCTAGCACCAATACACGCCAAGCAACTACTTAGCCAATAACCGAGTGCGCTATTACTGACTATTCAGCTTGCCCCGCGCTCGCTCCGCTCGGTCCTCAGCACTGGCGAAGACCTCTGCCATATTTTCCAACGCTTCGCCCGGAAAATTTTCCAATGCTTTGATCGACAAGGAAATGCGATTGCGACCTTCGTCGACTTCCATGATCATCACTTTGATCGATTGCCCTTCTTCAAAAGTCTCTTCTAAGGAATCAATCCGCTTAGCGCTGACCTGTTTAATGTGCAATAGCCCCGTCGGACCACCTAAGTTAACGAAAATACCGTAGGGCTTAATATTGGCTACCTTGCCTTCCACCAGTTGCCCTGGCTGGAGCTTGGCCATAACTTCCGCACGAGCCGCATTGCGCTGGGATAGGACCAACTTATTACGATCTTGATCTACTTCCAAGAAATTAACCGTCAGGGTCTGCCCGACTAAACTTTCAAAATCGTCCCGTTGGGTCAAATGTGATCGCGGAATGAAGGCTCGGAGTCCTTCTACATCCCCGGTGACTCCGCCGCGATTCATGCCGGTGATGCGGACCTGGACGGACACACCGCGCTCAGCCATGTCGATGACCGTTTCCCATTTTTCTTGAATCAGAAACTGCTTACGAGAGAGGGTGACCTGGCCCTCGGCATTTTGCTCACGAATCACGACAAATTCTAATTCGTCATCGATGGGGAGCTGTTCGATTAGAAGAGGATAGCGCTCTAAGCTAGCCTCGGCTAACGGCACAAAACCCGCAGACTTGCCGCCGATATCTACAAACGCGCCTTCGTGAGTATGCTCAACGACCTTTCCCCGAATGGTTTGCCCTTTGGTGTGCTCATAATCATATTTCGTCAAAGCTTGGGCAAAATCAGCTTGGGAAAATTGAGCGTTGTCCGGTTCTGATTCAGTGGTCATAGGGTTTTACATAAAGTCAAAGCAATTAGCCATGGAGAAAACTCCATTTCCAGCCGCAAGAGCTGCCATCAACAAAATATAGTCTTTCAGGCCGGTTACAGACAGAAAGTTAGTCTTACTTTATCTGTTTGTCACAACATTAGCTTCCTTTCGCCAGATCACAAGCAAAAAGGCATTCTCAATCAGTCCTGGTGAAGTCCGAAAACCGTGAACTTTCTACCGGTTTATTCAGGAGTTCCTTTGAAATTGGCGTTAGCATGAAAAATATAAACTGACAGCAAATCAGTTAATGTTTGCTATTTGTTGTTCAGGAACCCTAGGAATACTCATTGACAGACCTGGTGGTAATTTGAGCGTTTATGAAAACGAAAGGGCGAGGGAATCTGATCGCGGTATTGGTGGTCTACATAAGTTTGTGGGGCTGCCAAAACATATCGGGACCGGATTCTGCGCCTACTAAGACTGCTAACGAAATCGATTATGTTGAGCAGGGTCTCAGTAAAAGCGAAGCCGGGGATTTTGAGGGCGCGATCGCAAAGTTTTCTCAAGGGCTAAAACAAGCGCCCCAGTCTGCAGAACTTTATCTTCAGCGCGGGTTGGCCTATTCTCAGCTGGGCGAAACAAAAGCTGCGATCGCAGACTACGAAGAGGCGTTGGTTTATGAACCTGAAAATGCTGAAGTTTACTTTAACCGAGCCATCGATTACATAAACCTAGGCGAGTATCAGCAAGCGATCGCAGACTTCACCCAGGCTCTGAACTTAGATCCGAAATATGCTCAAGCCTTTGTCAATCGGGGTTCACTACGCTTTCAGCTCGGAGATGGTACTGGCGCGATCGCCGATTTTACCCAAGCGATCGCGGCGGAACCTGATTTGTTAGTGGCCTATTACAATCGAGGACTTGCCTATGGTCAACTGGGAGAAAATGCTGCGGCAGTGAACGACTTTTCTGAAGCGTTGAAGTTGGATCCCTCGTTTGCTCAAGCCATCGTTAATCGCGGCAACGTGCGGCTGCAAATGGGCGATATGCTCGGTGCGATCGCAGACTTTACTAAGGCGCTGAGTTTTAATGAAGAGGATGCTCTTGCCCACAACAACTTGGGGTTGGCACAATTACAGTCGGGCGAGCTGGAGCAAGCCCAGCAGAGTTTTTCCCGCTCTCTGGAGATATTTCCTGATTACGCCCAGGCACTTTACAACCGCGGGTTGGTTCACCGTGAGCTAGCCGATTATTCAGCCGCCCGTAAAGATTTTCAGCAGGCGGTGCAATTATTTGAGGCGCAAAACCATCAGGCGGCTTACGAGCAGGCATTACTGGAACTTCGTGCTCTCAATGATTAGTGCCTTTCCAAGGTCGTGAAGTGCTTGTTGATATACCAGTCGCCATTGTCCTAAGGAGGCAGGTGCATGCTAGGGAGCTCCAGAATTCGGCGACCCTAAATCAGGGCGGTCCTACTCAATCTGGCGAAGGCTATACAGTAAAGAAAATTAGACTCTCACTCGACAAGATTAATTAATGGAATACCGGCGCTTTGGACGAACTGAACTGCAAATGCCCGTTTTTTCCTGCGGAGGCATGCGCTATCAATTCAAATGGCAAGATGTCCCACCCTCGGATATTCCCGCCGCGAATCAAGCTAACCTAGATGCAACCATTCGACGTGCACTAGAACTTGGCATTACCCATGTTGAAACTGCCCGAGGTTACGGCACCTCCGAGCTTCAGCTGGGACGCATTCTGCCCCAGTTGCCGCGTGAAAAATTAATTGTTCAAACGAAAGTCTCCCCAAAACAGGACGTTCAAGAATTTGAGCATGCCTTGCAGCAATCGCTTAACAATTTAAATCTGGACTATGTTGATTTGCTGGGTATTCACGGCATCAATACGCCAGAATTACTGGAACAGACCATCCGACCCGGTGGGTGCCTGGAGCTGGTTCGCAAATATCAGCAAGCGGGGAGAATTCGATTTGTGGGATTTTCCACCCACGGTCCCACCGACGTTATTACCCAGACCATCGAAACGGGAGAATTTGATTATGTCAATCTCCACTGGTATTACATTCTGCAAGAAAATTGGCCCGCTATATTGGCTGCGCAAAAGCAGGATATGGGGGTCTTCATTATTAGCCCTTCCGACAAAGGGGGACGACTGTATGACCCGCCGCAGCGCCTGGTTGATCTTTGTGCGCCTTTGAGTCCGATGGTCTTTAACGACCTATTTTGTTTAAGTCGTCCAGAGGTCCATACACTGAGTCTCGGTGCCGCGCAGCCAAGCGACTTTGATGAACATCTCAAAGTTCTTTCTCTCTTGAACCAAGCCCAGACGATCTTGCCCGAAATCCTGGAGCGTTTGGCGATGGCTCAAAAAGAGCGGTTAGGGGCTGATTGGTGTGACAATTGGCAGACAGGACTGCCGCCCTGGGAAGAGACACCAGGGCAGATCAATATCAAACGAGTGCTTTGGCTGCGCAATTTAGCGATCGCGTTTGACCTGCACGAATTTTCGAAATGGCGCTACGGACTGCTGGGTAATGGTAGTCACTGGTTTCCGGGTGAAAAGGCCGCTCGCATTGCTGAGTTGGATTTAGCCGCTTGCTTGGCAAATAGCCCTTTCTCCCAAGACATACCGGCTTTCCTAGCAGATGCGGAACAGCGATTTGGCAGCGAGAGTGTACAACGTTTGTCAAAACAAACCGTCGCCAAAGCCACGTAGTCCAAACTGTTGACTGCGTGGATTAGAACTTCTCGCCAATGCCGAAATGGACTTCGGTATCGCCTTCGCCGTTAAAGCCGAGGTCCACTCGAATGGGACCAATGGGGGTTTGAACCCGTACGCCCGCACCATACCCCACACCACTGCCTGGTAAGTCGCGCACTTCCGAGGGTTCGCCCGGTACATCTTTACCGGTGCCGAGAGTCGACCCGCCGTCGATAAAGAGTGCACCACTGACGATTGAAATCACTGGGAAGCGATATTCCACGGTGGCTTGTAAAAAAGACCGACCGCTACCTAGATCTCCGTCATCGTAGCCGCGAACCGAATTACTGCCGCCCAGCACAAACGCTTCATAGGGCGGTAAATCTCCGATTGCAGTGCCGCCCTGAATATTGAACGCAAAGGCTTGGGGACGTCCTTCCATAAAGTCGAACGTGAGCAGTTTGACCGGAATATAAAAACTGTGACTAGCCCGTACCCGGCTCAGTAGGATGTTTCCACTGCCGATGGGAATGGTTTGATCCAAGTTAACGCGAGTGATAGAGCCACTGGTGGGGCGTAACACATCATTTCTGCGATCGCGTAGGGCGCCAAACCGCAGGAAAAACAGATCGTCTTTACCGTCATCACTAAATGCTAGATTCTCGCCGTCTTCAGATACTGGCGCTATGTCGCCATCCGCATTGCGAATTTCTACGCGCTGATATTGGAATCCAGCATTGAGCGTCCATTCTGGATCGGAGTAGGGGTCAGCCAGCGGGCGATTGAAATTAATCCCGCCCCCGGTTCTGACTACCCGTGGACGATCGTCTCCGTCTTCAGTGCGAATTTCATTCTCACCGTCAAAGACCAAGGAAATAGAGCGGCGCCGGAATGCATTAATTGAGTAAGAGGTGCGATAGGGGTCACCACCAATCCAAGGGTCGGTGAAGCTTACGTCAAACAGTAAATCTCTGGTCCCAATTTGAACTTCTGCCCCCAGTGTTTGATTATTTCCGCCAATGTTGCGCTGTCGGAAACTGGCCGTACCAAACAGACCGCTGGCTGAACTGATACCCGCACCAGCAGCAATGGAGCCGGAGCTGCCCTCAATCACATCCACATTGATAATGACCTGACGCGGATCGGTACCGGGGCTAAAGGAGAGACGGACGTCTTCAAAAATCCCGAGTCCAAATACCCGCTGTAAGTCCTGCTGAGCAATGCTGCGGTTGAAAATATCGCCGGGCTTTAATTGAAACTCACGGGTAACGATGTAAGGGCGGGTTTTGCCATCAACGGGCTCGTCTTCTTCATCAAAGTAGCGGACTTCAATATTTTCGATGACCCCTTCTGCAACCCGCAGGGTAACGACTCCATCCGGGCTTATCTCAGGAGAGCCCACGACTTGGGCTAAGTCAAACCCATTTTCGGTGTACCACTGATTTAAAACCTGAATTTCCTGCTGTAAAGTCTGCAAATTCAGAATGTCACCGAAGCCCTCTCCAAAAATCTCGTCTACGGTTTCCGGCGGAATTGCTTGGGTTCCCCCTTCGGGAACAGTCTCGATCCGAACGGCGCTCAACGGCGGATTTGCCGTGACCACATAATTTATTCGCACTCCCAGAGGCGTGTCTTCTGGAACTACCCGCACATTGGAGAAGAAACCAGTGGCATAAATGGCGTCGATATCTTCCTGTAGCTGGCTGCGTGTGGTGGTTCGGCCAGGACGAGTGCCAATGGCATTGAACACAAGTCTTTCTAAATCTAAGTCAACTCGTTCACCGCTGATATTGATTTCCGCGACCAACACCCGCTGTTCGGCTTCTGATGGGGGAGCGGCCGGTGCAACAACCGGTCCAGACGGCACGGCAGGAATAGCATTGGGGTCTGATTCGGCTTCGGTCTCGTCAGTTTCTGCGTCGACAGACGCCTCGGATTCTGTGTCGGCGGACGCCTCTGAGTCCGGCAAGTCAACCGGCGCTTCCGGCACAGTCTCCGGTTCAGAAGATTCAGGCACATCAGGCACCGTCACGTCTTCAGTTGACTCTTCAGCCGCTTGCGCGACCGATCGCTGTTCCGGCAAAACGGGAGGGAGTTCGATATCTGGGGCGGCGGCGGGGATTGCCTCTGAGAGCTCTACAGAAGCCGTATTCAGGCTATCCGCCGAAGTATTGTGTGATTCCAGCGGAAACGTCGAGATGGTGTCGGGTCCATCCACCCGTTCAATGGTGGGCACAATGGCTGGTGCATCATCAAGGTCCGCGGGATCGGGCTGGGCTAGATCGACAGACTCTGGGGTCTCTTCTTCTAAAGCTTCGGGTTTAACGACTGGAGCCGCCGGGACATCCAGCGCAAGCACATCGGTTGGAGCAGCGGCGATCGCAGACTCGGTCTTTTGAGTTTCCGCTCTGAGCGGGTTAGCTGAAAAGATCGCCACGACCAGCCCGCTGGTCACTGCCAATAGTTGAAAATTTAGCTTACTCACGTCCCCACACATCCCACTTGCTAACGCCGTAGTGCCATTGACCAAAACGTCCTCTATTATTGACGATTCGTTGAACGGCGACTAGAGGTTCAGACCAATCCTTTTTTTGACCCTGATTGGGGAACTGCTCCTAACGGACTCAAGTTCCCTGTCCATAAGCTTTTCAGCTTACTTAAACCTTTCTGAATAGATTCCAGGTGAACAGCCTGAACTTCTGACCTGCAGAAGATGCGAATCTAAACGTGGTTAGCTTGAAATCGAGACTAAGCCAGTCCGAGCTGAGCTAACTGCGCCAACACCCGTCGCTGTACTTCTTGATAAGCGGGGGCAATGTTGCCAAGATCTTGACGAAACCGATCTTTATCCAGCACACGGTCTTTCGGATCGCTAACTTTGTCGTCCCACAAGCGACAGGTGTCTGGGCTAATTTCGTCGGCGAGAACTAGAGCCCCTTCCGCTTCATGACCAAACTCCAACTTGAAATCGACTAGGGTAATATCACAAGCTTGAAAAAAGACCTGTAAGGCTTGGTTGATTCGGAGGGCTAGAGTTTCGAGCGTTTGCAGCTGTTCGGCGGTCACAATCTCCAGCAGCGCAATGCGATCTCGAGTGAGCAAGGGGTCGCCCAGGGCATCATCTTTGAGGTAAAACTCTACCAAGGGTTTTGGGAGTTTTTTGCCGATGGGCAAGCCCGTTTGTCGACACAAACTTCCGGCGGCAATGTTGCGAACGACCACTTCCAACGGCACAATCTGGACCGCTTTCACGAGCATTTCTTGGGGAGAGAGCTGAGACAAAAAATGGGAGGGGATATGAGCTTGGGCTAAGACCTTAAATAGGGCTGTCGCGACTGTACAGTTGACCTCTCCTTTTCCTGCAATTTGCCCCCGCTTTTGGGCATTAAAGGCGGTCGCGTCGTCTTTGAAGTAACTACGCAGCACTTGTGGATCATCTGTGGTGTATAGGATTTTGGCTTTGCCTTCGTAGAGCTGGGTGGCGCTCATGGTGAGACCCAAAATAAAAACTACGGACCCAGTTTAGCTTGGGTTGTTTGGCAGAGCCGAGGTGAGAGTCAGAGATGCCGATACCCGGCTCGCTGAGAAGGAGCCGAATGAACTTTTGGTGCAGGCTGACCTCTGACTGAGTAGTGTCTGAGGATTTGCAGTCAACTTCTGAGATTGGCCTCACTACGAGTTCAGTGAAGCTTGAAAGGATTTAAACGGTCCCAAGTTTTTCTGCACGGAGAGAGCCCTATGCCTGAAATTTTTACAGTCCCTGATAAAAAATCCGTCAACGCCGATCCCGCTCAAACAATTTTAGATGCGATGGTTGACGGGGATATTCCAATTACAAATGCCTGTGGTGGGCAAGCCCACTGTTCCACTTGTCGCGTCATGGTTTTAGATGGAATTGATCATTGCAGTGCGCCGACGGATGCTGAACGGGCGCTGGCAAAAAAGCTGCAACTGCCGGTTCATGTGCGACTAGCCTGCCAAACCTCTATTTCCGGCGGGGATGTCTATCTCC
>JBCDHF010000184.1:0-8958 GCA_038750375.1 Cyanobacteria bacterium P01_H01_bin.15 | reverse complement strand
CTGATTTCAACTACTCGCTAGAGCGCAAACGTATTTTAAACGCAGTGAATGTGGTGACGAATGCAGACAATGTCAAGCAACATTCTCACACTCATAAAACTTTGTAATTCATCATCCCTTTCGATTAAATGGAAACCCTATTCTCCCGGCGCTCTGGCCAAGGCGAGCCGAGTCATTGAGCAGGGTTCTCCTCTTCCATAAATTCGGCGTCAGAAGTATCCAAGGCTCGGCTTAGTGGAGCTAGCCAGCCGCCGCTTGGGCAATCTGCAAAAACGACTCAGCCACTCGTCGAGTTCGCTGAGGTAGATTTACCCGGGCTTCACGCTCCAAATCCAGATCTGGTCCAGCCGGGATTGTTTTCCACACGTCTCCCAAAACATCCGCTAGGGCTTCTGAAGAGTTCGCTGCAAAGTAACGGGCTTGAGATGGATTTTGTTCTTGATGAACGGCAATGTCGGAAAGGACTGTACATTTGCCAAGAGTTTTAGCTTCTTCGACTGTTGTGCTCCAGCCTTCAAATAAGGATGGATTAAGAGTGCAGACACTCTGGCGCATTAAGGCTTGAATATCAAGGTAGGGCAGCAATCCTAGAATAATGACGCGATCACGAATATCATCATCAGTCAGTTTTTGAATCAGCGAGCTGAAATATAGAGGCTGACGATAGTCTGACAAGGGACCGGTACAAACCAAGGTGATGTCAATGCCCCGAGCTCGCAGAATTCTGACAGCATCAAAGGCAACTGTGTGGTTTTTATGTTGCCAGAACTGTCCGGGAAAATAGACAAACCGCTCAGGGAGCCGGTATTTGGCGCAGATCGTTTGGGTCTCGCTCGTATAGATCGCCGGGTCAATTTGGGCTACAAAATGCAGCAGTTGGGCTTTATCCGCGTAATTCGGTGCAAACTTTAAAAAGTCAGACCGAGCATTTTTACTACTGAGTATTAATTGATTCGCCAGTCGAGAACGCTGCAAAAACGCTTGATCTCGTCGCCTGAGCTGTTCACTATTAAATAAATGCTTGAGATGAAGATGCTGAAAGTCGGGAATCCAAGACAGACTAGGAGTACTTAAATGGTAATGCAGGTTATTCATAAAGAAAACCTGACAGCCCTGATGTTGCAAGTGTTGCTCCAAGGAGGGATTAACAATGGTTGTCACCATTTGTCCCCGACGCTGTTGGATTTTTTCGATAATACGCTTGGATAAGCGAGAAGACTGATCTACCTGATAAACAATCGGTTCGTTACAAAAAGGCAAGAGGGCTGCATACGCTTCTTTGGCAGTACCCTGGGGAATAAAAAGAGAGCGCTGGATCTGCCCACCATAGGTGGAATGGAGTGCAAAAAGCAGATTGCGGAGATAGTTAAGCCCGCCCTGCCAGCTCGGAAGGATAGGGTGAAAGCCAATGTGCATAATTACTGGAAAATCCAGAGTTTTTTTTGAATGAGCAGGTTATTTGTCATTTCTAACGGTTAAAGCCTATCATCCTTGAATTTCCGCGCGACACCATTGAACTAGCCGAGGCAGGCTCTCGTGGAGATTAAGGATAGGCGAAAATCCTAGTTGAGAGATTTTTGTGATGTCGGCGCACCAATTGCGAGGGATCCCAGGCGGCAGCCCTCCACTAAAGATTGGGGGCTGGGAATAGTCCAAGAGATCCAGAAGCTGCTGTGCCAAGTCTGCAATCGTGATTTCTTGGCCGCTGCCTAGATTGTAAATTTCTCCACTTAGCGGCCCTTTCGTCGCAACAATATCGATCGCGCGGGCGATATCACGGGCATGAATCAAGTCTCGACTTTCTTGCCCGGTACCCAGGAGTTCAACAGTGGGTTCTAGCAAGGCTTTTTGACAGATATCCCAAAGAACTTGGCGGCGGAGTCCGGGACCGTAAGCGGAAAAAATGCGAAGAGTGGCGGTTTGCAAGCCGTAGATTTTGGTGAATTCTTGGCACATTTGCTCGCATTGCCATTTGTGGAACCCGTAGGGTGAGATCGGAGCGGCTGGTTGGATTTCTGAGATGGGCAGAGAGGGGGGATTGCCATAGACAGCAGCACTAGACAGCAAAATCAATTTGCAAGCAGGTGCCGCGATCCGAAGTGCATTTAAGACCTCAAAAGTTAAAACCGCATTGTTTTGATAGTCGGATAACGGTTCTTGGACGGACAGTTCGGGCGCAGCTCGCCCAGCACAGTGAATGCAGAGATCTGGCGCATAGGTGCGTAAGAGATCTGGGAACTTGCTGGAAGGTAATCTTAATTGATGATGGCGAATCAGAGAACCGGACGGGGCGTTTTCGGGAGGTGTGCTGCTGACGCCAATGACTGCCCATTGGCTCTTCACAAAATGCCGAACAATGTAACGACCAATAAATCCTGAGGCGCCAGTGATTAGAACAGTCGGTTGGCTCATGGACCCATCGGTCTGAATAAAGCAGATAATTGAGAGTCTAAATTCTCCGATAGCGAGACGCTTTCGAGCAGACTCTAGCATCTAAGTACCGAATTAGTTTAAAAGACTAGGGGCTACAAGCAAGCTAGAGTTTTCACGCAAATTTAAATTCGAAGCTTTTGTAATCGCAAATGACTGGATTGAAATTATTTGGTAGGGCTCGCTCCCAGGCCAATATTGTGCAGTCGTACTTAGAAGAGCTAGGTGTTCTCTACCAATTTGTACTGCTGAATATGGGGACTGGTGAGCATTTGCAGAAGTCATATTTGGATTTGAATCCGTTTGGGAAAGTCCCCGGATTGCAAGATGGAGATTTCCAGCTGTGGGAGTCGGGTGCAATATTACTTTGCCTCGCGGAAAAGTACTGGTCTTTATCTCTTTATGAGCGCAGTCTTCAAAATCAGTGGATTTATTTTGCCAATGCGACACTAGGTCCGCCTCAGTTTGGCGACGTTGAAAATCAGGAATCAGCGCGATTCTTGAAACCATTAAACGCGCAGTTCAATACTCAGACCTTTTTGACCGGTGAAGCGTTGGCTGTCGCCGATATCGCCGTTGGGGCAACGTTAGTGTTCGCAACCATGCTGGCAGGGATGAACTATGGCGATTATCCTGCGATCACAAATTATGTTAAACGCTTATCTGAGCGCCCCGCTTACCGCAAAGTAACCTTGAAGCAGTTGTAGCTCAGGCATTGTGAGATTCAGACTTAAGACATATCCAACATGCGTTGAATCGGGCGATAAGCGGCGCGACGGATCGGTTCAGGAATAATCACTTCAGGCGCGCGATTTTTCAGGGACAAATAGAGCTTCTCCAACGTATTAAGACGCATATAAGGGCATTCATTACAGTTGCAGTTGCTAACTGACGGAGCCGGAACAAAGTGCTTTTTGGGCTCTACTTTCTGCATCTGGTGAATAATCCCGGGCTCGGTCGCCACAATAAACGTCTCTTTTCGACTATCGGTGATGTATTTTAGAAGAGCCGTCGTCGACCCGATGTAGTCGGCTTGGTGCAGCACGGGTTCTTCACATTCCGGGTGTGCAATCAGCTCTGCTGCCGGGTGTGCTAATCGCTGCTCCAAAATACGCTTTTCCGAAAACGTTTCGTGCACGATACAGCTGCCATCCCAGAGCAATAAGTCACGACCGGTTTGCTGCATAACGTAGCGACCTAAATTACGATCTGGCGCAAAGATAATCGGCTGGTCTACTGGAATTTGCTCAATGATGTGAACTGCGTTTGAGCTGGTGCAGATAATATCGCTGAGAGCTTTGATTTCCGCTGTGCAGTTGATGTAAGAGACAACTAAATGCTCGAGGTGAGCCGCCTTAAATGCCGAAAACTTATCGGCGGGGCAACTATCTGCCAAAGAGCAACCCGCGTCAATATCTGGTAGCAAAACGAGTTTATCCGGGTTGAGAATTTTGGCTGTTTCCGCCATAAAATGGACGCCGGCAAACACAATCGTGTCGGCGTCGGTATTGGCAGCTTGGCGAGATAAACCAAGAGAATCTCCAATGTAGTCGGCGATGTCTTGGATGCCAGGTTCTTGATAGTAGTGAGCCAAAATCACCGCATTCAGCTCTGACTTTAACACTGCGATCGCAGAGACTAAATCAGGCGGAGTGAGATCAGTGGGTCGAGATTGGAGAGCTGCAAACACGCGCGTTTAGGAGGGAAGGAACACCCGCGACATCATTTATGGTGATTTCTACCATAAATTTTGGTGGGTTCTACTAAAATAGCAACTTTCTTTTGCGGCGGCCTAATTCCCGCCAGTCAATTTGAATGCGCTGGGGTTAAGTTTTTGATCTCAACAGCTAATTTCTCTAGCTGTTCTGAAGTGTGGGTAGCCATGAGAGTCAACCGTAAACGGCTGGTAGGGACGGTTGGGGGACGGACAGCTGGAGCCCAAATCCCCCGCTCTTCAAGGCTTCGACTATGTTCAATCGCCTGGGTGGGATTGTTCGCTGGGACCGTAAATATCGGGGATGTTAGTGGGTCAACACGGTTCAGAAGCGTTTGACAACGTTGTAGGTTGTGCCAAAGAATCTGGCGGTGTGCTGGTTCTGTGCGAATAATCTTGAGAGCAGCGATGGCGGCGGCGCTATCAGCCGGAGAAAGTCCGGTGGTATAGACCCAGGTGCTCGCCCGATTCCGCAGGAAGTCAATCAGATCCGCTGATCCAGCAACAAACCCTCCCAAGCTGCCTAAAGCTTTGCTAAGCGTACCCACTTGAATCACTGAGCGACTCAGACAGTGAAGCTGTTCGACCACCCCACTACCGTAAGCGCCAAAAACGCCAGTAGCATGGGCTTCATCCACAAGCACCATGCAGTTATAGTACTCAGCCAAATCTAGGATGGCCGGAAGCGGGCAAAGATCTCCGTCCATGCTGAAGACGGTATCGGTCAGAATCAAACAGCGGCGATAGCGATCACGAACAGCTAATTTTTCTGCTAGATCGTTGATATCGCAATGACGATAATCCTGAAGAGTTGCACCGCTTAGCTTGGCCCCATTTTTGAGAGAGGAATGATTGTAGATGTCGCTGAGCACAAAGTCCTTCGGTCCCACCAGCGCAGCAATCGTTCCCAAATTAGCTAAGTATCCAGAACTAAACACGAGCGCGGCTTCCGTCTGTTTCAGATCTGCGAGTTGATGCTCAAGCTCTACGTGCAGTTCACGATGACCGCTCAGTAAACGGGAACCGGTACTACCAGTGCCGTAACGTCTCGTTGCCGAGATCGCAGCTTGGCTCAAGCGCTCGTCACTCGCTAAACCGAGATAGTCATTGCTTGCAAAATTGATGAGTTGCTGTCCATCTTTGGTGATTAGCGGACCCGGACGATCGACCAAATTCACTTGGCGATACCAATTGGCCTTATGCAAAGTCTCCAAAGAGCGAGGCAGCCAATCATAAGCGGAATGGTGCATAGAAGAAAGCTAAATAGAGTTTGTGATCGCAGAAACTCAAAAGACGATCATTTCCGATGTTAAAAAACAAATGCAGCTCTTCTTCTACCTATAACGATGTTTCTAGGGATTGATTTTGGGACTTCTGGTGCCCGTGGGAACGCAATCACGGAATCGGGTCAACTTCTGTATGAAGTTAAAGCGACTTATGACAGAGAACAATCAGCCTCGCCTGAAATCTGGAAAAGGACTCTCGGAGATTTGATTCAAGAAGTTCCCTCAGGAATTCGCCAGCAGCTTCAAGCGATCTCGATTAACGGCACCTCCGGAACGGTTTTTCTGTGTGATCGCACAGGAACGCCCTGTAGTGAAGTCTTGCTCTATAACGATGATCGGGGGCGTGAGTATCTAGGGTCAGTGACGGCTATTGCGCCGACCAATAGCATAGTCATCAGTGCGACTTCAAGCCTCGTCAAACTAGCTTGGCTGGCCGCCCAAACAGATGACGCTAGGGCTCAATATTTTTGTCATCAAGCAGACTGGCTGGGCTTTTTACTGCACGGACAACTGGGTATCAGCGACTATCACAATGCGCTCAAAGTCGGGTTTGATGTGGAAGCGCTGCAATATCCTGCCTGGCTAAAAGCTCATCCCCAAGCCCATTGGCTGCCTAGAGTGCTCGCTCCCGGAACGGTTGTCAGTCAAATTCGGCCTGACGTTGCTGAAGCCGGGCAGATCAACCCAGCTTGCCGAATTGCAACGGGCACCACTGACAGCATTGCGGCGTTTTTAGCCAGCGGTGCTCAAAATCCTGGAGATGCCGTCACGTCGTTGGGGTCTACGCTTGTTATCAAATTACTCAGCCGCAAACGTTTAGAAGAGCCGCAGTACGGTATTTACAGTCACCGCTTAGGTGATCTTTGGCTAACGGGGGGAGCGTCGAATACAGGCGGCGCTGTCCTACAAAATTTTTTTACTCCCGAGCAAATTAATCAGCTTTGCGCTCGCATCAATCCCAATATCCTTTGTGACTTGGATTATTACCCTTTGCTCAAGCCCGGTGAGCGCTTTCCGCTCAGCGCTCCTCTGCTGCCACCTCGATTGACTCCTCGACCACGAGAAGATAGCGCATTTCTCTATGGACTGCTTTCTGGCATCGCCAGAATTGAAGCCCAAGGATATCAACGACTGAAGGAGTTGGGGGCAACACCTGTTGGGCGCATATTGACGGCAGGCGGGGGCGCAACTAATACCACTTGGCAGAAAATCAGGGCCCAATATCTCCCTCTATTTCCCGAAATTTCGACACAAATGCAAGCCGCCTACGGCACGGCGCTCTTAGCTAAGAGCAGCCTCAAGAATTCATCGAAATGATGATTTAAGTTTGGTTTACATTAGGTTGTCTTGCCTAGCTATGGCAACCGCAACCTTTGTAAGGAGGTGGTTTTAAACTGGACCACTCAAAATCAGGAAATGTCCTCAGCGATCTGGCAAAGACACTAGTTCAGGCTCCGATATTGATTTTTCAGCAGTCAAGGCAAGATCTCTCACCTTGGCAAAGGTCGTCTTCACACGCAACAATATAAATTACTGTTTTATTTAAGAATGCTGGCATTACCCCGTGGATAAGGTTCGTACTGTTTCTGACGCAAAGCGAGAGTTCTACGCTCTCCACACCAAACCGATCAACTCTATCTACCGTCGGGTAATTGAGGAATTGCTGGTCGAGATGCATTTACTGTCGGTCAATACTGACTTCCAAGTTGATCCGATTTATTGTTTGGGAGTTGTTTCTTCCTACGATCGCTTTATGCAAGGCTACCGCCCGGAGCCAGACATTCCGGCGATGTACAATGCCTTGTGCTGCGCTGTGCATGACGACCCAGGGGACTATCGTCAGCAGGCGAACAAAGCTCTGGGAATTACAGAAAGACTCGATAAAGCGTCAGACTTTACGGCTTGGCTCAAGAATCCAGACGCTCAATCCGATGAGGAAGGTGCCCTGGCCGATGCGGTCAAGGCAATTTCGGCTAACCCCAAATTCAAGTACAGTCGCCTCTTTGGAACGGGCATGTATATGCTGCTCGAAAAAACCGAGCCCGCAATTCTTGAAACGGAAGACGCTCGCGGTCCCATCCTCGAGGAAATTTCATCAACGCTAGGTCTCCCAGTTGACAAGTTCAAAAAGGATGTTGATCTTTATCGCAGCAACCTCGAAAAGCTGACTGAAATGTTGAAGGTCATTGAGGATGCGATTGAGGCTGGCCGTAAACAAATGAAGGAGCGAGCCGAACGGAAGGAGCAAGAAGCTGCGACCAAAGCAGAAGCCGAGAACGCTGAGCAATCCGATGCACCTACCGAAATTTCGACTCCCGAGACTGCATCGGTTGAACCCACTTCGGATTCTTCTGACTAATTCTCGCGAACTTTTAATGAAAGCCGTCATCTACGACATGGACGGAACCCTGATTGATTCAGAACCGTTATGGCAGCAGGCCGAAATTGAGCTATTTGCCACTGTTGGGATTCAGCTAAATTCTGCGCTTTGCACGCAAACCATGGGCTTGCGGATTGACCAAGTTGTTAGCTATTGGTTCGAACGTCAGCCCTGGTCAAATATTGCTCAAGCTGATCTCGCTGATAAAATCGTGGCTCGGGTCATTGAATTGATTAAGCTCAAAGGCGAGCCTTTACCGGGTATTCAGCAAAGTTTAGAATTTTTCCATCAGAAAGGACTCAACCTTGCTCTAGCTAGCTCCTCTGGCTACCCCCTTATTGAAGCTGTTTTAACCGGGCTTGGCTTAAATAACGCGTTTGTGATCGCGTATTCAGCCACGGAAGAAGTTTACGGTAAACCACATCCTGCGGTTTATCTCACAACAGCTGAAAAGTTAGGAGTCAAACCCTCAGACTGCTTGGCCATTGAAGACTCGCTGAATGGTGTTTTAGCGGCAAAAGCTTCATTGATGAGATGCCTCGCAATTCCCGCTCCGAGCAATCAAAAAAATCCCAAATTTGTGATCGCAGATCAGATTTTGGCTTCCCTAGCCGAGATCGATCAATCCGTTTGGCATAATCTCACCGGAGCATTGAGTTAAATTCTTCGCTGTATAAACTGAAATCAGTTCTTCAGTTCCGATAAATCCCCCCTGATGTTTAGCCACGGTCCAGATTTATTTCGAGCGACTCGGCTTCGCCTAGCCCTTTGGTACACCTTGGTGACGGCGATTTTACTCGTTATTTTTGCCTCAGGCGTTTACATCTATGTGCGCGGGACACTAGTTGAACGCATCGATGACACCCTCAAGCACGTGGTAGAAGTGGTTGAGCGCTCCCTCGTTATTGAGAGCATCAGCCCGACTGCAGGACGATATCGAGTCAATGTCGAAAGCAGCTTTCGAGATCGCGCCGTCACTCACGAAGACGACCGGATTGAATTGGAGTGGTTTGACCACAGTGGCGATTTAGTTTGGAGTACCTTCAGTGAGCCTCCAACAAACCCTATTCATCTGGCTCGCACAGGTGAAACCGTTCACCTCTCGGACGACTATTTGTTACGACAGGTCACTAAACGCTTAGAAGTGG
>JBCDHF010000183.1:0-8961 GCA_038750375.1 Cyanobacteria bacterium P01_H01_bin.15 | reverse complement strand
CTGGGCGATCGCGGGGGGGAAACAAATACTAGATTTTGACGTACAGGCTCTTCGAGACTTTTTATGGGTCAATTGCCCCGGTGTTCTCTCGATCGCACTATTTCGACTGGCGATAGAAACGAGCCTTGATCTGCTCATAACGTTGCTGAGGAGAGAGAGCCAATGACTCAGCTCCAAAAGTGAAGTCGTCATCAAAACTTTCCATCCAATCTTGTGGGTTGACCGTAGACGGACTCTGGCAGTCGGCAGAATTCTGCGGCTTCTTCTTTTAGACCTCTTGCACGGACCCATTTGTTGGAGGCTAAAACCCATTAAAATCGTTCAATTTTCCGATTCCTGCAAGATGTCTTTTGTAAACCGGAAAGCATATCCATCTTCTCCCGGCGCTAGCCTCTAAGAGCGAAGCTGACGGACAGAACTTAGAAGACGTTTAATAAAGCGGCCCAGCGTTGGTGCTAAGGTGGTCAACGATTCTGGATGAGGAGGAATTTTAGCCATTAGCCTGTAATATTCATCAAGTAAATCGTGTTCAATGTCAGAAACGTTATCGTCGGCAATGAGCATACTAGCAATCTCGCTCAGAAGGCGCTGGCGTTCGGTATTGGTGCTGTCTCGGAGATACTCAACAAGCCAAAACTCCGTTTGTTCGAGCGGGACTGGCTGTTCTAGAAGCTTCTGAAGTGCAGAATCGAGGTGGAGATGATATTGCTGTAGCAACTGCTGGAAATGCTCCACTTCGGCCGGTTCGAGACGGCGATCACTCCAGGCTGCGCCAATGACAATCTTCAGCAGCAGATTTTCTTGTTTGGTATCCAAGTTCAGTATTCCAACGCAGTTCTAGAAGATCTTAGCTTGCCTCGGTTCTAGACTTGCTACTGTTAATTCTCTGACTGGAGTTTAGACAAGATTCTTACTCACTCAGTAAGCTGAGAGAATTTTATCAAAACGGCTAAGTCTATACACAATGAGCTTTCTAGCAAGGGGGATTGTCAACTTAAAGATTTTCCTCGGGTCCAAATTCATGGGACTCTTTCTGAATGAGAAATCTCTCCTACAAAAGGCACCGCTTCCCCTCCGAAATCATTTCCCATTGCGTGTGGCTTTACTACTCTTTCCCGCTTAGATGGTTTAAGTGATTATGAGCATCCCCCGGCGATGACTACACTAGGCGTCTTGCACAAAGTTATTTGTTGGAAGCTGAAATCCTTTAAATCCTTGTATTGGTTTGCTGCGCATTTCTTCTAAACGCGATCGCTTTCAGAAAGTTCACTGGAATTCGCTGCGCGATCGCGGGGACAAAATAAGCACTATGTTTGTCCTACAAGCTCTTTAAGACTTTTTATGGGTCAATTGTCCCGCTTTTCTCGCGATCGCGGATTAATTTCTTCACTTAGACTCCTGGTAAGAAGAGTCGGGAAAATTACCAAGCTTTTCCGCGATCGCGTGTAGGTAAGCTCTATGGGTATCGTTTTGCGATCGTGGAAGGGCGAAGTAGAGCGATCGCGCTGAATTTAGTTTGTGGAAAATTTGCGACAAACTTTTTTTTGGGGGGGGGACCCATAGCCATAAACCAAGATTTTGGACTATGATTACATCTAAAATCATTCCATTCAATCAATGGCTCTCGACTTCGAGGGCTTTTTTGTTATCAGAGCCACAAGAAGCAGCCAAATCCTTCTGTAGTTGATATCCTGGATCAAAGATATTAATGTATGCTAGCTTGGGAGAGCATTGTACCTAATCAATGGCTCTCGGGAATCGAGAGCTTTTTTATGCGAGTCAATTGACCCAGAGTTTGTCAGGCGCGATCGCGCACGGTTTGGAGGCGATCGCGCAGAACTTCACCCAACCGACCTAATTAAAGATCTAAACTGCGCTACTATCTGGCGAGCGACCGTTTGCGAATCGACGAGCGCCTAAAAACCTGAAAGCCAGCATTGCAATCACTAATCTAGAAGCAGGTTCAGGGACATCAACAGGAGGATGAGTCTATACAATTCCGAAAGTTAGCAACTGACCACTTATTAGTGTTGCACTAGCATTGAGTGTGAGAGAGCTCACGGGCCCATTAAACTGAATTACGCCGTCGAAAAAGCCAGAATTGGGAACAGATATAGTATTGTCTATAACCGTTGCGCCCCCCCCCCTAGTCCGGACAGATCGGTAAAGGGTTGGTCAAACTCGTATGTAACGGGATTTGGTCCCCCCGCAGCAATTCCTCGCCAGCCAACTGGGTAAAGCAATAGATCAGAAATAGGGTCTGAAAATATAGCTAGCTGTCCAATCTGAGTTGACATCATAGCAAGCTACCTGCTGGTCGGAGGATAGAGGTGCCGCCGAGAAATCACTACCTGACAGATCGAATGTGAAAAGACCAGGATCATTGGTATAGCTCAAAGTGACACCTATGCCGTTCAGGACGCCAGTAGTTTCAGTGAGCCAATCAACCCCAATGGCACTTGTTGCCATTGCAGGTGAGAATGCCGTTAAACAGAACCTATCCCACTAATATAATTTTAGAGACCCAAAGGTGAATGACGGCTAAATCAAGAAAGGCATCAAAACATTGAGGAAGCCGTTCCCATCTCACCACCAATCTCCGGTACTTTCTCTGAAGCCAGGCAAAACATCTCTCTTGCTGAAAACGGGGCTCTGATACTTTGATCGGTCGTCCCTTTTTCCGCTTATTTTTATAACGCCGTTTCGGCATTTGTCCTCTGTTACCTCTTCTTCTCAACGCCGCTCTCAGCCACTTGGCATCATAGCCTTTGTCTCCCGCTAAGACCTTTAGCCGCTTTTTGGGTCTGCCTGGACCGGGTGTTGAGACTTTGAGTTTGTCGAGTAAGGGCAAAACCTGCTGTCGCTCATCACCATTAGTCCCTGTCGTACAAACGCTGAGAGGGAATCCGTTCCCTTCTGTCAAGGCATGAATCAAAATACCTTTACCTTTGCCGCCTCGTGCTACCCCTTTACCGCCGCCCTTTCCAGGGGGAAAAGCGCACCGCCTGCGCTGAGGAAACCTCAGCGTTAAGACGGAGCAAGAAAGAGCCGTCTACAGCTCCATTTGACCAATGTATTAATCCCTTTGCTTGGGAAATCTCCAGCACCCGGCTTTGGACCTCGGCTAATGTGCCATTCTCTTTCCATCGTTTTAACCACCGATGAGCACTACTTTTCGATGCCCACTGTTCACCTCGGGGCACATCACACCAGCGGCATCCAGTGATGAGGGCTGTTGAGGACAAAACGAAAAGGCGCAGGCGGCATCCCTGGACCGCGCTGCTCTGGCTCCGGAAATAAGTCCTCAAACAATTTCCATTCCAGGTCTGTCAATCCTTCACAACGTCCAGCCATCCTCTTCTTTGTTCTTTCTTTTTTCTATCCTATTATAGTGGGATAGATTCATAGATGAAACACTTAATCCTAAGTCGGATCTTGAGGATTGTATAAAAGAAGGAGTTGCTCAGGCGAAAGAACAACTGACCACGGCAAGGGCATTTCCTTAATCACCGCCCATCTATCTTTAAAAATTTCTGCTTGTAAATGATAGTCCTGGGAGTGAGTTGGCGTTTCATGAAGTTTCAGATAAATGGTCATACGATGGGGTGTTTCACTCATCATCGTTGGCCAGCAAAGAAATGTATTGATTGGGGCCGAAGAATACGCCTTAGTCCTTTGCTCCTGGGCTGAGGACCATTCCTGATTCTGGAGTTCTTCAATCTGCGAGGTTAACTCATCTGAGCCATCCTGGCGCTCCCGAGTATCTATCGGAACAGTCGGAAGCGAAAAAGTTGTGTCTAAAAATCTCAATTGGTGAGCCCGGACACCCACGTGAGTAAGAGACGTATTTAGGGGACGAGCAACTGTCAACGTGTAGTCCCAATCCAACGCTCGAATCGTCGATGAATCTACATAAACCGCACGAGAAATGTTTTTACAACCCGTAAGTCGAGCAGCATTAACCGTCCTGGGCTGACTCAACACATCATATTTTGAAGCTATGATATCGACACGTCCCCGCTCCATCACCAACAAGTTCTGGCAGATACGATAGGCTTCTTCAATGTTGTGAGTGATTAGCAGTGTAACTCCGGAGAATGTCTCTAGCCACCCTCGAAGGTCCCGTTCCATGACATAGCGGAGATGGGTATCCAAAGCGGAAAAAGGCTCATCCAACAACAATACTTCTGGTTTAGTCGCCAACACTCGCGCCATTGCTGCTCGTTGCTGTTGTCCACCCGATAGGGTTGTGGGGTAACGTTCACCGAAGCCCTGAAGCTGAACCGCGGTTAATTGCTGCTCAACAATTTGCTCTCGTTGTCGCTCTGGAAGATTCGGCGGAATCCCAAACGCAATATTTTCCGCAATTGTAAGATGGGGAAACAGTGCATAATTTTGAAACAAGACTCCCACTTTGCGATCGCGGATGGGGACATTAATGCCTCGCACTGAATCGAAGAGTACGCGCCCATTCAGAACAATTAATCCCTCGTCTGGGATTTCGATTCCGGCAATACACCGTAGAATTAGGCTTTTACCCGCCCCGGAAGCACCTAATAATCCCAACGGCTGGTCGTCAATGGAAAGGGAGACATCCAAGGTAAAGCCGGGCAGACGTTTGAGCAGAGTGACTTGAAGAGAGACTTTGTTGGTGTTGGTGGCGTTCTGAGCTTGTGAATGTATTTGCGATACAGGAAGTGAGTCGAAGAATGGGGCCTGCTTCCTCGAGCGCCACGGACGGAAACCCTTTGACACATTATTTAGCTGTGACTTGCGATCAACGCCTCGATGCCATTGGTGCATTACGACCAAGCCAGCAAATGCGATCGCAAGGATAATGCTGGTCCAAAGGAACGCTTCCTGAAAGTCTCCGGCCTCAACTGCGAAAAAGATCGCCATCGGAATCGTCTGAGTTTGACCCGGAATATTTCCCGCTAGCATCAAGGTCGCACCAAACTCACCTAACGCCCGAGCAAAAGAGAGAGTTGTCCCGGCCAAAACGCCAGGAAGAGCCAAGGGCAAGGTAATACGCCAAAAAACGGACAGTTCCGACCCCCCCAAAGTCCGCGCTGCCAAGGATAAATTGTGATCGATTTGCTTGAGTGCCCCCAATACCGTTCGATACATCAAGGGAAACGAGACGACGGTGGCTGCAATGACCGCCGCATACCAAGTGAAAATCAAGGTCAACCCAAGCCGTTCAAGTAAAGTACCTAAGGGACCATTTCTGCCCAACAGCAGCAGCAAGAGGAATCCTAATACCGTCGGTGGGAGTACCATTGGCGCCAAGAAACAGCTATCAATGAACGATCGCCAACGCCCCTCATAGCGATACATCCAAGCCGCCGCACTGATCCCCAAACAAACTGTAATGGCAGTTGCGATCGCAGAAATTCGCAGAGAAATCCAAAGAGGAGAGAGATCTAGCGTCGCTATCAGAGATTCCGTAAACACCAGCAATGCCCAAGATGAATTCTCAAAGTCAACCTGAGTGAAATTGACAGCCCATCGCTAACATTAGAGTTAGCTTGACTTTTAAATTTACAAAGGCCCAGGCTACTCAGACAGATTGCTTGATGAGATTAATTGCAGATTTTCTTATTATTTGCTCAAGAAGCAGGCAAGATGGGAACAAAGCCGAAAGTTTCAAATGTTTCCCGGGCTGGCTCAGTTTGGAGAAAATTAATGAAGAATTGAGCCGCGTCAGGCGTTTTACTCCGATCCAAGGTGGCAATGGGATAAGTGATCGGTTGATGGGCTTCCTCTGGTGCTGCCGCTAACACCTTTACGCGATCGCAAAGCGCCGCATCCGTGGCATAAACCATGCCCAACTCTGCATTACCATTCGCAACCGCCGTCAGGACACCTCGGACATTACGGCCAAAGACCAAACTTGGTTGTAAGGTTCCTAAAAGGTTCAGGCTAATGAAAACCTGTTCGGCATACTGTCCAGCAGGAACGCTCCGAAATTCACCGACAGCAAACCGATTAAGCGTCATGTCTCTTAGCTGAGCCACATGCATGATTTTGTTGCTAGTGTTGTTGGGCGCAATCAAGACAAGGCGATTTTCCACAATCTCCTGCCGCGAATCGGGCACAATAAGGCCTTGTTGAGCAAGCGCATCCATCTGAGTTGTAGCAGCCGAGAAAAACACATCGGCGGGAGCCCCCTGTTCAATCTGCCGTTGGAGAGAACCCGAGGACCCAAAATTAAAATCCAAGTTTACATCAGGATACGTCGCGTGAAACTGAGGGGCAATTATCTCCAGAACATCTTGCAGGCTGGCAGCGGCCGAGACAATTAGCGTTACAGACCGAGTAGATGTTTTTTCTCCCTTTTGAACACCCAAGTGAGATCCACAACTGACAGTGACAAGAGTCGCCATTATAGTTGCGCAAAAACTAAAAAGAGGCTGACGTAATAGCATGAGAAATGGAGGACCTATTGTTGCACTTGAGGATATAAACCCAACTGTCGGGACAATTCACGCGCCAGAAAAATCAGGAATTTAGCCGCATCGGGATTATCGTTATGGGCAAAATAAGAGGTTGTTTGCATCAACGTCTGAACAAAGCCCACATCCAACAGCTCCGACGCAGCATCTAATATCTCGGGCTCTTGTCCATTGGGGCATTTGAGGAGACGATCAATGAGGTTTAAATATTGATCTTGTTGAGAGAAAGGATAGTCTGTCATGGTAAAAACCTCATATGGTTAAGTAAAAAGAGACGTGCCCGTGAGTATGAGAATAGCCACAGTTAAGGCGCAACGACCGTATGCGCACATTGCATAAGTTCCTCGGGAAGAAACGGAGGAAGAGTTGTTGTGGAATTTTGAGCGGAAAGATTGACCGCAAACAGGCCCTTAATCATCGCTGGGTTAAAACCGACTGCCGTCCGATCGCCCACCCGTAGCAGTGGCCGCCGAATCAATAGTGGGTTCTGTCGCAACAGTTCTATCGCATCTTCTTTGGATAATTGCTCGGGCTTAATTGTTCCTGATTTAATCACCGGTGCACTTGTATTAAACCATTCTCCGATCGGGTAGGCTTCTAAAAATTCTTGCAGCTCAAATGCTGTCCAAGTCTGAGTCAGGAGATTGCGTGCATCTACGATATGCCCGGCCGCTTCTAGCACCCGCTTTTGTTTAGCATTGGTAATGCACCCCGGCTTTTCATAGAAGATGACAGTAACCATAAAATATCCTCAAAAAGGTTTAGCAGTTTGGGAATCAGGTTCAAATCGAAATCGACCTTTCGGTTGGGCATCACCATATAGCTGAAACGCGATTGCGACCTCTTGACCGATCGTTTCTACCTGGTGAATCGCAGTGGGATGAAAACTCAGCATTTCCCCCGGTTTGAGGATATGTTCTCCCACCGGCACAATCTGCAACGGCTCTGTAACAGTGTTAACCCGGCGCCAAAAAGTATGACGTTCTTCTCCCTGAATTTGAAAGACCACGCCCCAAGTTCCATGGTTGTGAATCGGGGTCTTAACTCCCACTTGAGCTGCAACATTTAATATAGTCAAGGGATAGCCAATTTCATCGTAAAGAGTTGTGGTATGAACCCCGTTAGATGAAACTGGAGCGGAATATTGGGTTCGTAGCCAGTAAGAATTAATCACGAGTTGACGAACCTTCTTCCGAATTTGAGGCAAATAGTCCCATTCGTCTAATTCGTAGGGAGCCTTGGCAATAATCTCTAGAATATCCGAGAGAAACTGATGTAAATAATAGTTTTCTCGCAGTAACTCCCATTCCCTCACGGTAGGGCGAGGAGAACAGTCTCCTTCTGAATCAACAAACCAGTCTAGATAGTTCATGGGGTCTTCTATCGATCGAACCGTTCAGTCAAGGCATAGTCTATAAAGAGGGAGTTTAACTAAGTTTCGGTCTCATCAGCATCACTAGTCAGTATTTTCTGAATGAGCTCAGCACCAAACTCATCGTTAGAGTCTATGCTTTGAATGCGAGTTGATATCTCAAGAGCGGCTTGAAAAGCCCCCCAGCGAGCTAACATCATCCCTAAGGCTGTGTATGCACTCAAATAGAGGCGGATCATTGGCTCTGAAAGTTGATCTCGCAAAATAACTTGTAAACTCTCCCAATCATCCGGCAATGATTTCTGGAACTTGATTTGCTCCATAACCTGCATCGCTAAACGGCGGGCCATCGCGTTGTTACTTTTGTAGAAGAAGTAACGATAGGCACTCACCAAAACATCTAAGGTCGCTTCAGGATGATTAATCGCCTGAAGGATAAAAGTCTCTGAACGGTAAGTGTCTTCCCAAGACGCAACAGCAGCCAGTAACAGATGTTGGATCCCCGGGGGAACCTGGTACCAACAAGGAACCTGAGTATTAGCACTAAGCTTTGTCATGGCAACCACCGGAAAAGAATTAACTGGAGTGATTAAGGTCTCACTCAGAAAATGTCTGTTCGTTTTAGCGAAGAGTTAAATTCAAATAAATTCCAACTGAAAGTGCCCACACACTTAAGCAAAATGATTGTAGTCCCAACGCTAACCGATAAGTAAGCGGTTAGTGAAGAATACCGCAAAGAGTAGAAAAAGTGGCTATCTTTCCATTCAGACGTAGACTGTTTGCCGTGGTTTTCTAAATCTAAGTAAACGATTTATGCATTGTTCGAGGAAGCCAGTAAAGGGAAGTCAGCCTTCAGCGACTCTAGCCAATCGGCAATACGCTGGTCCGTTTTTTCGCTTTCGTTGACCTCATCCAAGGGTAGACCCACAAACCGCCCATCACGGATTGAAGTCGATTTAGCGAAAGAATAACCTTCGGTCGAGACGGAGCCGACAATTTTGGCACCAAGAGCTTTAAATTGATCGTAAAGGGTGCCCAAGGCTCCAACAAAATGTTTACTGTGCCCCTCGCAATCACCTGGACCAAATAAAGCAATGGTTTTCCCTGCGAAATCGGGCTTGTCGACCTCCATAT
>JBCDHF010000182.1:0-8965 GCA_038750375.1 Cyanobacteria bacterium P01_H01_bin.15 | reverse complement strand
GTTTATTGCTGATAAGGGTAGTCGAGTTTGCGAAGGGTTGTCCTGGGCTAAATGGTAAGTTTAGATACCGTTAATGAATCTTCAAATCTTGACGTCAGCGTTCAAGAGACCCTGAGGCAAGCGGTTTCGGAGAAATAAAGTAGAGTTAGACTCATACATTTAGCAACAAGTCATCATCCTGTTATTCTGCGAACTGTTTATTGCGAAAGTCGCTTATAGCTTTCGCCAGATCGCTTAGAACGCTTCTAATTTTAGTTGCCTAATTCAAGAGCGTTCTGGCACGCAGCCACCCCCTTATGAAGGTGTCGACTGCCATAACTGCCGCGATCGCATTTTACAAGCAAGAATTTTTTGGAGCAGACCTGTCCATAAATTTCAAGCCTAAGTCAGCTAAGGTCTATCTAGGCTGCAATTCAAGGGGTGCGCAAACCAACATGAACTTTAATCGTCGTCAGCTATTCACCGGGGGACTCGGCGCGATCGCAGTCACGTTACTTAACCAAACTCGCGCATCTGGACAAAGTCGTAAGCCTCGTCGGCTGAAGCCCGGCGATCGCGTGGGGTTATGCTGTCCGGCAGGGGCGGTGGATAGCCCGGAGCAGGTGGTCATTGTAGAGGACGCGATGCGAGCCTTGGGATTAGTGTCCGTACGGGGAATGCATCTGCTGGATCGCTACGGTTATCTGGCTGGCAAGGATCGTGATCGCGCTGCCGATGTTAATCAATTTTTCGCTGACCCTGATATCGCCTTGATTCTGCCCATTACTGGCGGCTGGGGATGTGCACGGACACTTCCGTATTTAGATTTTGAGCTGATTCGACAAAACCCCAAGATTCTAGTTGGCTTCAGCGACGTCACCGCGCTGCTTCTAGGCATCCAAGCTCAAACCGGACTCGTTACCTTCCACGGTCCCAATGGGTTCTCCTCTTGGCGATCGCGGCAAACCGACTGGTTCAAACAGGTTCTATTTGCCGGACAACAAATCACTTGGCAGCAAACCCCCGATCCAGGCGATGGCGATCGTTTGATGCAGGTAGCGAATCGGATTCAGACTATTTATCCCGGAACCGCTACAGGAACATTGATTGGGGGTAATCTATCGGTATTGAGCGCTATCGTTGGAACCCCTTTCTTCCCCGATACTCAAGGCAGGATTCTATTTCTCGAAGACATTGGCGAAAACATTTACCGACTGGATCGGATGTTGACGCAGCTCAAGTTAGCGGGCATTTTAGACGACCTCAACGGCTTTATTTTTGGGCAATGCCAGAACTGTGATCCGGGTTCAGGCTTTGGGTCGTTAACTCTGATGCAAGTCCTCGAAGATCACATCAAACCGTTGGGAATTCCCGCTTGGCTCGGTGCGCCCATCGGGCATGTCGAAAATATTGCAACTCTCCCCTCAGGAACGACGGTTGCGATCGATAGCCAGCAAGGCACTATCACCATGACTGAAACCGCAGTAGTTTAAAATTTTGCCGTGTTCGGAACAGTTGCGATCGCAAAGTAGGGCTTAAATTATGAAAGGCATTATTTTGCTGGCTGAGGAATTGTGGCTATCAAGCGTCAAACTATCCGCGAGATTCATCAAGCGATCGCACCGCTCGTTTTTTTACCGGTCCTGATCACGGTCATTACCGGCGTCACCTATCGTCTCAGTAAGGATTGGTTTGGGGCTACGCGAGATCAGGTCCATTTCTTGATGGTGATCCACGAGGGCGAATATTTCGGTGAGTGGGGTAAATCAATCTATGTTTTGCTCAATGGTTTGGGGGTTTTATGGCTGCTCGGCACCGGAATTGTGATGGTGGTGCAAAATTGGCGGCGCTCGATCTGGGCTCGGTGGTTCAAACGATTGACTCAGACCCCAAAACCGGATACTAAGCAGTCCTAAAGACTCAGTTCTGGCTTTTGTGCGATCGCGGAGGCAAGGCGTTATTTTGAGTTGCCTAACCTTAAAGCGTTCTGACATGCAATCACCCCCTTACAAAAGTAGCGTTTGTGCAGAAAATCCTGGCTTATCCCTGAGTAGGCTTTGTAAACTAAGAAAAGCTAATCACAGGGGAGACCACCACCGTGGCGACGCAAAATCAAACCCTTTGGGACCAGTTTCTACGCCCAGTATTTGAATTGCTGATGGACCAAGATGGGCTGAAGCGTGAATATGGTTCCGTGGATTGGCCGCAAGTCGAGCGAACCTATGGCGATCCAGCTTTTGACTACCCTGCCTACTACCAACGCCAAAATTTTCATGGCATTGAAGGAGGCTATCTAAATCCGTCAGCCGCCGCCTCCTATGACGCCGTCACCCAGTACGTCTTGCCCCCAAACGAAGTCTGGGTTCGCCAGGGCCTCATTGATGCGATCGCAGGCAATCCGCGCCGCATTGTGGACTTGGGCTGCGGCACCGGCTCCACCACCTTGCTCCTTAAAGAAGCTTTCCCCGAAGCCGACGTCACCGGACTCGATTTGTCGCCCTACATGCTTTACGTTTGCGATCGCAAAGCCCAAGCCGCCAGTCAAACCATTACCTGGCAGCACGGGTTAGCCGAAAACACTCCATTTCCGGCAGCCCAGTTTGAGCTGGTTACGATCAGCCTGCTGTTTCACGAAACGCCTTCTGCGATCGCCAAAGCCATTCTCAAAGAAGCCTATCGCTTGTTGGTTCCTGGAGGTCAAATTGTCATCCTCGACGGGAACCAAGCCACCCTCCGCCATACCGGATGGCTCACCAATATTTTTGAAGAACCCTACATCAACGACTACGCCCAAGGCAATCTCGATGCTTGGCTCGGTGCCGCCGGATTTGAGCAAGTGCGATCGCAGGACTGGTGGTGGGTGAATCAAATTAGTAGCGCATTGAAACCGTTAACGAGCCAGGTCGTTGAAGTCATTCCTCCTCAAGCCAGCGTCGAAACTGATTTACCCTGGGATGCCGTCCCGGCTGTTTAGCTAACTATCTCCCCCGTTGACCGACTCATAGCCAGACCAATGACTCTCAAAGCAATCCTCTTCGACTTCAACGGCATCATCATCAATGATGAAGATATTCACCGCGAGTTAATCAACGATCTCATCCTGGAAGAGAACCTGCGCCCCAACCCTCAAGATTACGAGCAGCTCTGTGTTGGTCGCAGCGATCGCGCTTGTTTGCAAGCTATTTTAGGGCGGCGGGGCCGGCAGGTAACGGAGGAAACGTTAGATGAGCTCATTGCTAAAAAGGCGCAGGCTTATCTGAGTAAAGTTCAGAACCTTTCAGCGTTGCCTCTATATACCGACGTTAAATCTTTAGTGGCAAGACTCCAAGACGAAGATATTCGGTTAGGGATTGTCTCGGGTGCAACTCGGGCAGAAATCGAATTGATTTTAGAGCGTGCCGAACTAATCTCATATTTTTCATTCATTGTGGCGGGAGATGAAGTGAAGGCCAGCAAGCCCTCCCTTGAACCCTATGTAGCTGCCATCACGCATCTACAACAAATTGATCCAGCGCTAACTGCCCAAAATTGTCTAGCTATCGAAGACTCCTATGCTGGAATTTCCGCAGCACAGGCAGCCGGAGTCCAGGTCGTCGCAGTCGCGAATACTTATCCACTGCACATGATTCAGCGCTGCGCCGATTGGGCGGTTGATACCTTAGAACAGCTAGAAATAGACCGTTTGAAGTTCTTTTTTGCAAGTGACTTTTCCGAAGCGACCCTAGCCAAAACCGACTTTCCGCCTGAAGAAGCCGACCCCGCTCAGCCGGTCTAAATCGCGGGATGCTAAGATACGTATCCAATTTCTACGGGGAATTAGCTCAGTTGGTAGAGCGCTGCGATCGCACCGCAGAGGTCAGGAGTTCGAATCTCCTATTCTCCATCCCTAAAATCCTTGCAGAATAACCGTTAAACCCCCTTTCTGCCTGACTTTTTCGCCGGCTTGCCAGAGACACCCTTGGGTCACGTTGGGTCTTTTTGTGTCAGTTTGGATAGAAATTGGATAGAAATTGGATAGAAAACTGCTAGAATTTAGTTCATTAGTACTGCAATAACTATAGCTAGTGGCTAAATTAGAGCGAACAGCGAAAGGGTGCGTTTCAATTACGGTCGATAAGGAACGACTGCGTTTGGGGTGGCGATTTCAAGGGAAACGCTTCTATCTTTATCTCGGTCTTCCTGATACACAAATCAATCGCAAGGTTGCAGAAGCTAAAGCGGCTCAAATTGAATTAGATATTAAAGCCGGACACTTCGACCGAACGTTAAAAACCTACCGTCCAGATAATTCCACTGAAAGTTCTTTAACCGCGATCGCACTCTTCGAAAAATTTATTCAGCATAAAGCGAAAACTGTTGCCCCGAATACGCTGGATAAATATCGAGCTTTACTGTCTTCACTGAAAGAGCATTTTGGTCAAAAGCATGGAGTTCAGCTGAGCGAAAGAGAGGTTGAGAAATTCACTGCCTGGTATCAATCTCAGTCCTTGTCGAAGACGGTAATCAAAGAGCGATTAGGTTTACTGAAGGCTTGCTGGCAGTGGGGAATCAAGAAAGGTTTACTGGAGGAAAATCCCTGGGAGGAAATGCCCAATCTGGTTAAGGTTCCTCCCAAGCAAATGCCCAAGCCGTTTACTCGGGAAGAAATTGAACGGATTATTGAGGCATTTCGATGCGATCGCTATTACCGTTGCTATGCGGATTTTGTGGAGTTTCGATTTGGGACTGGTTGCCGAACCGGAGAGTTAATTGGTTTGCAGTGGAAGCACGTCTCCGACGATTGTTCGACTGTGTGGATAGGAGAGTCCCTAGTTAAAGGAAATCGCAAGGCGACTAAAACCAATCGAGCTCGAACAATTTCACTGCCGGCGAAGCTTCAGACAATGTTATGGGACCGCAAGGAACTTGCCGATTCCCCTGATTCATTAATTTTCACCGGACCGAAAGGTGCTCCAATTCAGGAAAATAATTTTGCCAGGCGTGCTTGGCGGAAGATCTTGGAACGATTAGACATTGACTATCGGAAACCGTATTACACAAGGCATACTCTCGTTTCCCACGCTTTAGATATGGGGATGAATCCAGTAGAAGTTGCTCATTTGACTGGTCACGACGTCCAGACGCTTTATGAAAATTATGCTGGAGTTGTCAGCAGTCGACCTCGACTTCCTGAACTTTGATTGATTTACCTCACAAAATAAATGGCTACAAGAAGCCTTGCACCAGACAGACGGGATCAAATACCGCATTTATTGAGAGGCTTTACCTACAGCACTTAGCTTCACTGTGATCGCTGACAAGGTTGCGACGGTTGATGCCCCAGGTTGGTCTTGCTCACACAACGTTCCAGTTCAGCATCTACGGAAGAAGTAAGTGCTTATGGCTTAAGTGGGTTGAGACGATCCAGAAATCTAGAAAATGTAAGGACCGTTTTTGAACATCGGTGTTTCTGATCAGCATTTAATTAGGTTCCGTCTCGTGTATTTTAATTATTGCTATGCGCTACGATGACAGGCGAAGGTTGAGGCAACTGAGGTCTGAACTATGGGCAAGATAGGAAGGCACGTGGTCCCCAGTTTGAAAGGCGGCTGGGCTGTTCGGAAATCCGGTTCTGAAAGAGCCACACGAGTCTTCGACACGCAGAAAGCGGCAGAGGAATTTGCGCGAGATCTTGCCAGAAAGGAGCATGCAGAGCTGTACATCCATCGTAAGGATGGTACTATTCGCCAACGTGCTAGTTATGGAGACACTCCTCATCCGCCGGAAGGCTAAGGTGGTGAGATGAATGGCATTTGAACGCAATGTATTTATCAATTGCCCATTCGATGAAAAATTCCGTCCACTGCTTCGACCATTACTTTTCACAGTCTATTATCTTGGTTTTACACCTCGCATCGCCCTTGAAAATCAAAACTCTGCTGAAGTTCGCATCGAAAAAATCTTCAGGCTAATTGAGGAATCACAGTATTCAATTCACGATTTATCACGGTTGCAAGCTGAGACTGTTGGCGAGTTCTATCGGCTTAATATGCCGTTTGAACTTGGTATAGATTTTGCCTGCCGACGCTTCAAGCCGGGTAAGTCATCGGACAAGAAATGCTTGGTCCTTGAGACTGAGCGTAACCGTTATCAAGCTGCATTATCTGATGTCTCTGGGTCGGACATTGGAGTCCATAAAAATGACCCACAAGAAGTTGTGTTTGTAGTGCGCAACTGGCTCAACAACGAAGCCCAGTTAAAAGCTGATGATCCTACTGTGATATGGGGGGCATTCACGGACTTTATGGCTGAGAACTATGATGAACTTAAAGCACGAGGTTTTTCTCCACGTGATATCGAGCGGTTGCCAATCAATGAGTTGATGCGTTTTATGGAGCAGTGGGTTGAGGCACGCGCGTGATAATTTTGTTGTTCGGACTTAGAGTACAAAAATGGCTATCTAGGTCAACGAATATATCGGATCTTAGGCAATTTTTTGATCGCAGCTTAAGCGACTTGCGGCACCATAAAACACTTTCAAAAAAATCTTTTAGACCGCTACTTTGAGATATGTCATAAAGAATATAGCAAGCAAAGAGAAAATTAGGAAATGGCTTTTAATAAAGCTATCTATGCGCAACATATTTTTCTCTAACATATGTCCTAGTTCAGTCTTCCACTGCTATGTTTCAATGAAAATTCACGGGTTTGACGTAAAGATAAAGCGCCAACCCAAACCGAGCTGCCGCTCGCCGAAACGCTTTAGATTCAGCATTACTAGACGGATCACCATAAGCTAATTCCTCAATTTCCCCCGTTTTACTATTGACCAGCTTCAACTCCTCAGTCCCCGTCGCCTCCCGATAAACCAAACCCTCAGCAGTCGGAATCGTCAGTCGCCCTGTCAGAAAGAAGCGGTCTTCACTCGTCATAACATTAACGATCTCCCACATCCACCCAGGCGCATACTTATCCAGAATTTCATTTACCCGATACCAAGGTAAAAACGGAATCCGCTGACCGCCTTGGATTTTCGTTTTCAGATAATTGCTCGGCAACGGTCTCGATAACGCTGCTTGGATTTGAGCCAAAGTCCATTCCCCTGGCTTACTTGGCGGCTGCAGCGGTTGATTTTGAACAAGCTGTAAATTCGGTGTGGTCATTATATTTCTCCGAGTGGTCCACATTCGGGGCGCAACTCCCGACGTCTGCGCAAAGTGATCAGAACGGTTCCCACGCATCCGGCTGAGAGTGGTTAATTTCATTCGGATTGAGCGCCTGCACTGCCGACAAAATCTGCTCTTTTCCCCAGCGCTCAACTAGCTCACTCAGCTCCCCTTCAACGCCACACCATTCCTCAAAGAGATCGCGATCAGCTTTTTCAGGGCGCTCCTCTTCTGCGACTAAATACATCTCAAAAGTCATAGCGCCCTCCTAAACCAAGTCGTAATTGTCGAGAACACTGACCAATTCAGCCCGAACAGACGCTTTCAGATTCACCAGCGCACTTGCTACTTGAGCCGGATAATCTTCCATCGATTCAATCTCTAACCGTCGCAGTACCGCATATCCGTGTTTGCAGAGCGGTAACTTCAATCCAGCTTGAACTTGTTGACGATAGTCTGCGCAGGTACAAGAAATATGATCCGAATGCGCTACGAGATCGTAGGTTTTATTTCGATAGGACGCCGATACCTGAAACCCATTATCCGAAACATTCACCGCATACAGACCCAGAGACCCATTGCGCCGAAACGCGGCAAAATCATTCTCGAATAACGCCTTAGCTAAATAACGCTCACCAAATTCTCCAGTGAGGTAAACCGCATCATCAAAAACATGAAATTGAGAGATGAAATTAGGTTTGATGCCTAAAATCCTGGCAGCCGACGCTCGGGTAAACAGCAAACTCTGAGCGGTAATCGTCTTTGTTGTCATCATTCCGTCCAAATACTTCACCCCCGCCGAAGGACTTTTTTCACTCTTTTCTTTTTCTCTTTCTCTTTCACTTCTCTTTCCACAGCCATTACACAAAAAAGGGGGCGAACCCCCAAAGCAACTAAGAAACCCACCAGCCGCCGCCAACAGAACGGAGACCAAAAGAAGCCGGAGGAGACACAGACCCCGGCAACCAAACAAAGCAAGGGACCCCGGAGCCCAACGCAAACGCCAACGAAGCCCAAGAACCCGACCCGGACCCACAGAAACAAGCCGGAGAAGACGCAGAGGGAGCCAACCCCACCGGACAGGGACGCCCAGGGAAAGAGAACAACACCCCACCCGCAGACGCTAACGCCGCCACAAACCGCACCGAACGCAACGCAAACGCCGACGGAGAGCGCCGACCCAACACCCGGAACACCCGTGCCGCAGGAAAAGCAGACCTGACAACCGAGTCTACACCCCGCGCACACCCCACAAACACAGACCCACCCCGCAGAGCAGACACACACACCGACAACACAGACGGCACCAAAGAACGAGACCCAGAAAAACCAACAACCCGAGCACCCAAAGCAGCAGAAACAACAGAAGGAAGAACAGACACGGGAAAAACCCCCAAAGAAAAAAACAACAGTTTCTTCGGGATGGGCAGCTACCCAAAGTCATAGGGCGCTCTGCGCTTGTATCACCCTTGACTGTTGGGGTGGGGGTATCGGGGCATTCCCCGGAGTAGAGAACGGCTATGCCGACAACATTCGCTGCCCGTATAGTAGAAAACCTGTGTGATGAGCCGCGCAGCGACTGCATTTTTCTTCTATTTTTGGGTTGAATGCGTTGGCATAGCCTCTCCGCAGAAAACCTCGAAGAGGTTATTAATATTTGGCTAGGCTCTAATCTAGATGAATTAGGATACTTCCATGCAAGGATGGAGTCATAGAGATGCCCAATGAGTATTTAAGTCGGCTGCAGCGTTTTGTAAGTAAAGTTTGGCAGGATTTACTCGGAGAGTGGCATATTTTACTTGAAAGTCCAATTTCGATTGATGAAATAAGCTTCTCTCTTG
>JBCDHF010000181.1:0-9044 GCA_038750375.1 Cyanobacteria bacterium P01_H01_bin.15 | reverse complement strand
CTCAGTTCCTTCAGACCCTTATAAAGTCCCGCATTTTCAGCTGGTGGCGTCAGATAGGAAATAGTTTCGGCGTAACTCCGTCGCTTGGCAATGGTCGCTTCAGACGGATTGTTCGCGGCGTAGAAATAGAGATTGGGAATGTAGCCAATCAAATTATCGGGATAGCAAGCTCCAGACATGCCCATTTGCTTACCGGGCATAAATTCCAGAGAACCGTGCGTCCCGAAGTGCAGCACCGCATCAGCATCCCATACGCTAGAAAGATAAGTGTAGTAAGCCGCAAAACCGTGATGAGGGCTTGCCGAACGAGAGAACAACAGACGCATCGGGTCGCCTTCATAACCAAAGGTAGGCTGAACACCAATGAAAATGTTGCCAAACTGCTTCCCGAAAATCAGCAAGTTTTGACCATCGCTATTGAGGTTTCCTGGCGGGGGACCCCAGTTCTCTTCTAGTCGCTCCGAAAAAGGTGTCAAGCGTTCATATTCGGCAACAGACATACGATAAGCAACGTTCAATTCGGGGGAGGCGTACTGAGCTTGCGCATCATGAATGACCGCTTCCATCAGTTCCTTGGGCGAATCCGGGAGCTCTTGAACGTCGTAGCCGCTCTCGCGCATCCCCTTCATGACTTCATAGATGGAGCCAAACACGTCTAGATATGCGGCAGTTCCCACATTGCCTTTGTCTGGCGGGAAGCTAAAAACGGTAATCGCAACTTTCTTTTCGGTCTTGGCTTTCTTGCGCAGGTTCGCCCACTTCATCGCCCGCTGGCAGATGGATTCAACGCGATCTTGTAGCGCGATCGCACGTCCGGTCGCGCCATCACGACCGGACATGATGATAGGTTCGATAGCACCGTCCAGTTCTGGAATGGCGATCTGCAAGGCCACTTGAATCGGGTGCAAACCGAGATCGCTGTCTTCCCACTCTTTGGTGGTTTGGAAGACTAGGGGTAGTGCGACCATATAGGGACGATTGAGACGGCGCAATGACTCAATCGCTTTGGGATGATCTTGCCGAGCAGGCCCCCCCACCAGGGCAAACCCTGTTAGAGAGACTACAACATCGACAATGGGCAGCGGTGCAACGCCCCGAGAAGGGCTTTCCCAGAAATATTCATCCACCGGCTTAGAAAAGTCGAGTCCACCCGCGAAAACAGGGACGACTCGAGCGCCCAAGGCTTCGAATTCTTGCACGATGGCAACGTAGTGGGCATCATCGCCAGTTACTAAGTGAGTTCTCTGTAGCACAAGTCCAACAGAAGGTGTGAGCGGATCTTTCAGGTTCTCAGGGATATCAGTCCGGCTGTTAAACCAGTTCAGATATTCGCTCACCTCTTCAAACATTTGTGGCGCTAACGGATGCCAAATTCCCATATCGGGATAGACAACAGGCTCTTGGAAAATGACGTCTTGGGTGTCCTCTTCGTTGAACACGTATTTGTTCGCCAGCATCAAGAAGAAGTTTTCTAAATTCTCGGGAGAGCCGCCGAGCCAATACTGAAAGCTCAGCATGAAGTTGCGAGCATCTTGAGCTTTGTCAATGGGTAGATATTTCAGGACCTTAGGCAGGGTTCGCAGCAGCTTCAGCATGCCGTCTTGAAAAGATGACCCTGAGTTTTCCTTGCGCTTCCGCATGAATTGCGCGATGGCACTTTTTGATTGCCCCAATTGCGCCATCGAAAAGCTCCCCAGCTTATTGAGACGCATTACTTGGGGCATAGACGGAAACACCACGGCCGCTTTGAGATTATCTCGGTGAGGGGTGACCGCCGCGACCACCTTATCTGCTAGCTCCTCAATGAATATTAGGGAGGCCACAAAAATATCGGCCTGAGCAATGTCTGCTTGGAAATTTGCGAAGTTTTCGGGATCACGCAGCTCTTCAATTAAATAGCCGCTTACTTCCACCGCCAAATCGGGATTAGTAGCATTAATCGAGCGGACTGCGCTAGAAACAGCGCTTTGATATTGAGACTCGAGGACGACATAGACCACCCGCAAAAGGGCACGACCTTGCAACGTATCTGGTGCAATGTGACGAATGGTGGACTTGACGTTTGTAAACATGAATTAGCGACTCCTGGAGGGGGCTTGACTCTCAGCAGCAAACTCACTCGAGTTTTTTCGAGGGAAGTTTACATTTCTAGACCTGATTAGTTTGTAACAGAAAAGCCCACACGACAAGGGTTCGCGCGCTTTTTTTGATATAAATTGACATCAAAATCGACATATTTTTTTACAAATGTTTATCGATTCTGTAGCCGATTGCTCACAGTTATGTTGAGAAACAAAAAACACTAAAAATGGTTGACGAAAGGTAAATTATGTGCGTTCCGAGGGAGCACTCGAATTTTTTGGAATTAACTACCCATCATGCTTGACCTGGGGCGCAATTTTCGGTGCTTCTACAAAGCCATGTTAGTCAATTCAAGTCTGAGTCAAACCCGTGAGAATCTCAATATTTGTTGCAAAGAACAAACAGACTCATAGATTTGGCGGGGTGTGTAAAGAGGTCTGGCGGCTAACTTAAGCGGTAAAGCTCCAATTCAAATTTAGTCACTGGATCCAGAAAATTGTAAACCTTAGCCGGTAAGTGTCCTTGCTGCTCTACTCTTGTCAACAATTCAGGGGGAGGATTGAAAATGAACACATCGGAATAAGAATCCGGTATGGAGAAATCGGGAGTGGATGCTGTCTTTGGCAACAGTAGTAGATTCATATCAGATCGATACTGATGTAGAAAACCCAACTGGCTGAAAAAAATGTCTTGGGAAATGATGAGCGGCTTTTTTGTTTGATTGACTATCTTGGGGATTTCGACGTGGAACTCGGACAGCCCCCACCAGCTTTCACTTAAGGCCCCGACAGAGGAGCTGATGAGCCCGGCACTAAGCATTATGCAGGTGAGCCCACTCCAGAGATATCGATGGTGACCTGCAACAATGTGGCGAATGAGTAGATACGCGATCGCAAAATAAATTGCCAGGTAGCCCACTAATAGATACCGATCTTGGAGAGAGCGTTGACCCCCCAACATTAAGTCAGCCCATAGAAACGGGAGGTAGCTCGCTCCCACCAACGCACATAGAAATAGGCGGGCATACCGAGATTGAGGCAGTGTAGCTAAACCCCAAAGACTCAGGCCCAGGATGACGCAGCCGATAAGAACGAGGACCCACTCAGGCGCAAACCGCCAGTACACAAATCCTTTGGCTAAATTAACGAGTTGTCCCCAGACCATTTCACCCAATGGTTTTGAGCGCGTCAGCCAGACAGTCGTATTTTGGACCGCTTCTCGATTTCTCACGGCGATCCAAAGCCACGGCATAATCAGTCCACTGGCGATCCCAGAGGCCACTAGGTAACCCCAAAACATCCGATTCCAACGCCACCGGGCATACCCCAGCATAAAAATTCCGTGCCCCAGCATCACTAGCAATGTCAGTAAATGCGTATAGAGCCCCAGTATTAATAGCCCCGTGTAAAGACTCCAATTTCTTACTTGCGATCGCAAAACCGTTGAAGATCCATGAGGGGAATTCCGAGCGGTTCTTAACAAGACCGCAGATGCCAGACCAACCCACAAAATCCACGCACTGTAGTGACGAGCAGATTGGGCGTAGGGCAAAAAAATGGGTGAAACGCCGTAGAACGCTAACGCCAGTGCCGCCATCAATCGGGAGTTAAATAGTTCCCAGCCCAACCAAAAAAGTGCTGGAAAACTCAAGACACTAAACAACACTCCCAAACTTCGCTGAACAAGCAAGGACGGACCGAGCCACTGGGCCCACCAGCGAGCCCCCAGAAAGTATAGAGGTGCGAGCTGAGGTTCTTCTTTAGCTAAGCCCGAAACAGTATCTCGCCAGCTTGTGTTTGGAGCGGGTCGTTGAAAACGTTCAAATTCCTCGACGGTAACAATGCGATCGTTGAATATAAATTCTTCGGCTTCGGCGGCCGTGTAGCCAGACACGCGAATGCGTGTGAATCCTTCATCTGGCCATAGTGGTTTGCGCCCCAAATTTACTCCGCGCAGCAGCAAGCCCAACAAAATTACCACAACCACCATGACCCACAGTGAGCGTAAATGGAGAGAAGTTGGCTGGGCTCCAGATTTCGACACCGGCAATTCAACGACGAAGGTAACAGGTCGTTTGAAAGAAGTAAGCTGACTGACTGTCTGCAATCACTATTCGGTCATTCCTGGCGTTTCGATTAAACAAACAGATGAAAGCCCCTCGACGCGAGATCCGGACAGTCTGGGCTAGGTCGCCTAGGATAACGCTTATTTTGAATTACTCAATAGAAGAGCGTTCTAACATACAGCCACCACTTTATAAATATGACGGCTATATACACGAAAGGAGGTTAGAGAATTTCAACCGTTACGGGTGCCACCCCAGCTTGCTTTAACCCAATCGCATTGGCCGCTGCCGAAGACAGATCAATAATGCGGCTTTGTTTGCGGGGACCTCGATCGTTGATCCTGACCACTACGGAGCGACCATTGCGGCGATTTGTGACTCGAACTTGAGTCCCAAAGGGCAGGGAACGATGAGCGGCAGTTAGTCCATGCTGATTAAATATTTCACCGCTGGCAGTCCGTCTGCCATGGAATTTCGGCCCGTACCAAGATGCCATCCCTGAATATTGCTGGGCTTGGGTAATGAGCCCTCCCCAGGGAATTGTTTTATTCAGAATGCCTGCGCCTTGAAAGCCAGTTCCGGCAACAGTCAATGTGGCGATCAACAGACCTTTAAACCAAGTTTTGGGTAACACCATCATTTTTTTGTGAACTAACCATTAGTTGCACAAAACTAAGACGAACGAACAATTCAAAAAGTGCGATCAGCGTCCTCAGGAATAGCAAAAACAGTTAGCCATTGAAAGGGTTTTCGCAGTCTAAATTTTTGGCAATGCTTAACCGGATGGGCAGTTTAATTTCGTGCGGTACTCTGATACATTTCCCGCAGCACTGACCCCGGATCAATATATTTACCGTCATATTTCAGTCCCCAATGCAGATGAGGTCCTGTCGTGCGTCCCGTCATCCCCACTCGCCCAATGCGATCTCCTACCGCGAGGGTCTGACCCAGCTTCAATGAAATTCCGCCTTCGCGATCAACTAAATACTTCATTCCCCCCCGAGCTTCGACATGACCCATCAAGTGGCAGTAAATATGCGTCCAGCTGCCAGACTGAATTTGGATCATGGTCCCACAGTTCGTATGGTCTGAGAGTTCAGAAACCTGCCCGGCCCACCAGTTGCGAATGTAGCTTCCCAAAGGGGCTGCCATATCCAACCCACGATGAAATTGTTTACGACCGGTCGTGGGGTGAATACGGTAGCCATAAGGAGAGGTATACCCTTGAAAATTTTCCACCGGAAAGGACGCCTGTTGCCAGCCTGTTGCTATCGAGGCAGGACCACTAGGACCACTTCCGACTTGGGCCATTGCCGGCAAAAGCGTCGCCGCGAGCGCTCCTACCACACTCAAAAATCCCAATTTTAGGCTTATGGACTTTCGCACGGCTCTTTCCTCAATCGCTGAATCTCAATCGCTTTATTAGGATGCTCGCTTTATCAACTGTTAGGGGCTTCACCCTAGACAATTTAATCGCAAAATGGACCTTGCTGTTAAACCTGAAGTCAAGCCTCAAAACGATAAGCTTTGTTAAATTGGCATAAAGTTCTGCAATGTAAAACCCTTGGATACTCCTTCTCCTTTCCAGCTACTGACCGAACTATCAGATATTATTCCCTTCGCAATCACAATTGATCCCACTGCGATTGCGGGGTGCGGTCTTTGGACGCTGGCCCTTTACATTTCCCTTAGTACTCAGCGGGAATGGCTAATTCAAATATTGGAGCGTTGGCTAAATTTTGCCGAGCGATCACTATATACGTCTAGCGCTGAGTTCGACAAAAACCGCGTCGCTCGGGAATCCCAAAATGCCTTCTACGCATCTTTGCTCAGCCTGCTACCGTTTATCCTTTTTGGGAGCCTAAGTCACTGGGGAGTTGCTTGGAGCCTCGGTCAGAGTTGGGCATTTAGCACTGGCATCTTGGCTTGTTTTATCTGCGGCATTTATGAACTCGGACGACAGAGTGCTGAGTATTAAAAATTCTTGATTTCACCGCAACCTTGTTCCCCAAAACTCCGCTTGGCGATTGAGTTATGGTCTTCGCCAGATCCCTTCGGACATTTCTGATTTTGAGTTGCTGAATTCTAGTGCGTTCTCTTTGCCGATAGTAGACTCCTGACAGATTGTTAAAAAAAAGCGAACTGTCCGTTAGGATACTGATCCAATGGATAGGACGATCCTTTACAATTAGCAATATTCTGAACGATAATTGCTAGGTTTGCGTAAATACCCGATTTTTAGACCATTTAGGCTAAAGTCGAGCCGCTGTCAAAAAAATCAGCTAAGCGCTAGCCCGATCTTTTCTTCCCTTTATTTCTGAAGAAGATCGTGAATCCTACATTCCATTTCCCATTTGAGAAGAGATTTATGAAAGACCTCACCCGATATCGCAATATTGGTATCTTTGCCCACGTGGATGCAGGAAAGACCACGACAACAGAGCGGATCTTGAAGCTGACTGGAAAGATCCACAAAATTGGTGAGGTCCACGAGGGCGCGGCAACCACCGACTTCATGGAGCAGGAGCAAGAGCGCGGGATTACGATTCAATCTGCTGCGACGACTTGTTTTTGGAATGAGCATCAGCTCAATATTATTGATACTCCTGGACACGTGGATTTCACGATTGAGGTTTATCGCTCACTCAAGGTTTTGGATGGCGGGATTGGTGTTTTCTGCGGCTCTGGCGGAGTTGAGCCCCAGTCTGAAACGAACTGGCGTTATGCGAACGACTCGAAGGTCGCTCGGATTATTTATGTCAACAAACTTGACCGAATTGGAGCGGACTTCTACAAAGTCATTGACCAAGTCGATAAAATTTTGGGCGCTAAGCCGTTAGTTATGGTGCTGCCTATTGGTCGGGAAAGTGAATTTGTTGGCGTCGTCGATCTTCTCACCGAAAAAGCGTGGGTTTGGGATGATTCCGGTGATCCGATGAAATTCGAGATCAAGGACGTCCCGGAAGACATGAAAGATGATGTCGCGACTTACCGCGAGATGCTTATTGAAATGGCGGTAGAGCAAGATGATGACGTCATGGAGAAGTACCTGGAAGGAGAAGAAGTTGATCTCGAAACAATCAAGCAGTGCATTCGTAAGGGCACTCGTGATCTGAACTTTTTCCCCACCTACTGCGGCTCTTCCTTTAAGAACAAGGGAGTACAGCTCGTTTTAGATGCTGTTGTTGACTACCTGCCCAACCCAACTGAAGTGAAGCCTCAGCCGGAAGTAGACCTCGACGGTAACGAGACAGGCGATTTTGCCATCGTCGACCCCGAGAAGCCCTTGCGTGCTTTGGCGTTCAAAATCATGGACGACCGTTTTGGGGCCTTAACCTTTACTCGTCTTTACTCGGGAACCATTAACAAAGGTGACACAGTTCTCAATACTGCTACTGGCAAAAAAGAGCGCATTGGCCGCCTGGTTGAGATGCATGCCGACTCCCGTGAGGAAGTGGACAAGGCACAGGCTGGTGATATTGTTGCAATCGTCGGTTTGAAGAACGTCCAAACTGGTCACACCCTGTGCGATCCGGATCAGCCTGCAACTCTGGAGCCGATGGTCTTCCCGGATCCGGTTATTTCGGTTGCGGTCAATCCAACCAAGAAGGGCGGTAACGAGAAAATGGGCGTAGCTCTCAGCAAAATGGTCCAAGAGGATCCATCTTTCTATGTCGAGACGGACCAAGAGAGCGGAGAAACCATCATTAAAGGGATGGGCGAACTGCATCTCGATATCAAGGTTGATATTTTGAAGCGGACCTACGGTGTAGAAGTGGAAGTGGGCAAGCCTCAGGTTGCATATCGTGAGTCTTTGACTAAGACCATTCAAGACAGCTACACCCATAAGAAGCAATCTGGTGGTTCGGGTCAATTCGGGAAGATCGATTACACCATTGGACCCAGTGAAATCGGTGAAGGCTATGTTTTTGAGTCCAAAGTAACAGGCGGTAATGTTCCTCGTGAATTTTGGCCAGCTGTTGAAAAAGGTTTTGGTATTTCCCTAGACAAGGGCTTGCTAGCGGGCTACCCCTGTGTGGATGTCAAAGTCACGCTCAATGACGGCGCTTTCCACCCCGTTGACTCTTCTGCGATCGCATTTGAGATTGCAGCGAAGGCTGCGTATCGTCAGTCCTTTGGGAAAGCGGGCCCGCAATTGCTCGAGCCGATTATGAAGCTGGATGTGTTCACCCCTGATGACTATATGGGTGATGTGATTGGTGATCTAAACCGTCGCCGAGGGCTGATTAACAACCAAGAAACTGGCTTGATGGGCGTCAGAGTTAAAGCGGAAGCGCCATTGAGTGAAATGTTTGGCTACATTGGCGATCTACGGACCATGACCTCGGGACGTGGTCAGTTCTCGATGGAATTTAGTCACTATGCACCTTGCCCGGCTAACGTTGCCGAGGAAGTCATTAAGGAAGCAAAGGAGCGACAAGCTAGCTAGCGCTTAGAGTTCTGACCTTATTGGCAAAGTTGAATTAGGCTCTCCTCAGTTGTTTAATTGGGGAGAGCTTTTTAGGTTGGGATTCTGGCTTCGGTCGGCAAAGGAGATCCAGCATTTAACAGGAACGGGGAACTTACAATCAATGAGCGTTGAGGTAAGTTCACAGATGAATTTGACGATGTGGGTACGGATCAACGACCAAAGTCTAATCTTTACACGGAACCTATCTGGTTAATGTATCGATTCCACAAAGCAAAGTGTACAGAAGAGAAGTTTCGAGAACTCTATTTTGACTTCAGAGGCGATCAGGACCATAATCCCCGTAAATTCCTGCAAGTTTTTAACTTAAGCATAATTACTAACGGTTGCCAATAGAACTGTGGTCGGATGCTTTATGTGAATTTCAAAAAACTAAGTTCTTAAGACAGAACCTTTTGGCTTCATATT
>JBCDHF010000180.1:0-9114 GCA_038750375.1 Cyanobacteria bacterium P01_H01_bin.15 | reverse complement strand
AGCGATTCATTTTCCACCAAATGAATCGCTAATTTCTCCGCTACCGCATAGTCAACTTCCCCTTGCTCAGAAAAAGGGGTAATCATAGCTGTGATAACTTGTCCAAAATGAGGATTGTGATGAGTAACCATTGAAAATTAGATGGTGCAAAGGCTTCGAAACTACGGACGATCTAAATCTACTGACACCGTAAATTAGGCGGATTTTGTAGGGGACAAGAGAAGCAATTCAGCAATTTGAACAGCATTCAAGGCAGCACCTTTGCGAATTTGATCCCCCGACAGCCAAAACTCCAGCCCACATTGATGAGAGCAATCCTGGCGAATTCTGCCGACCAAAATATCATCTTGACCCGATGCGTCTAATGGCATTGGAAAATAATTGTTGGACCAGTCTTCAACTAATTTCACTCCTGGCGCTGCTGACAAAATCTGTCTAGCTTTTTCAATGGGGAAGGGCGTCTCGAACTCTAAATTAACGGCTTCAGAGTGAGCCCTTAAGACCGGCACTCGAACACAGGTCGGACTGATACGCAGATCCGGCAAGCCAAAAATCTTGCGGCTCTCGTGAACCATTTTGGCTTCCTCCTGGCAGTATCCATCCGCGTTCAGTGGTGAATTATGAGGGAAGAGATTGAATGCGAGTGGATAAGGAAATTGCTCAGTGGGGGGAGGGGAACCTTCAAGAATAGCCTGGGCCTGCGTTTTGAGCTCTTCCATAGCTCTGGCTCCGGCGCCACTAGCCGATTGGTAAGTTGAGACAATTAAACGTCGTAGTGGCTGAACCTGTAGCAGTGGCCAAACTGCGAGCGATAGCAAGATAGTTGTGCAATTGGGGTTCGCAATAACTCCCTGATGACACTCGATTGCCTTCGGGTTGACTTCGGGCACCACTAGCGGCACGGTCGGCTCCATGCGAAACGCACTGGAGTTATCAATCATCGTTGCGCCGGTCTCAACAATCGTTGCAGCCCATTGTTTTGATACACTTCCGCCGGCGGAAGCAAGGACCAAATCAACATCTTTAAATGATTTTATAGAGACTGCTTCAACTCGAAGATTTTCTCCCTTAAAAACACAATTGCTACCCGCAGAACGAGACGATGCGAGGAGCTTTAATTTCGCAACGGGAAAAGAACGTTCCTCAAGAAGTGTCAGTAACTCTTGTCCTACCGCGCCTGTGGCACCCAAAATGGCGATTCGCAGAGAATCTGGCAATTGTCTATCTCCTTAACGTTTATTGACTAAGCAACGAAGCAAGTTTTTCTGATTGCCCGTCGCTGGATATTTTTCTGATCGCCAGATAGAGAGGCTTCCAGCTAAACAGGTCTGGAAAATTGGCCTCTAAATAGTAAGGAAAAATGACGGGTATAAAGAAGACTTGTCCTGCAAGCGCTCCAAGTCTATTGACTCAGTATTGAGGCAAAAAAACAATGGTTGATCTAGAATAACAGCCGCACTCGTTCCTTCGCTAATGAATGGCATGTTCTTTCATTAGTTGAGTGGAGCGTATTTTGGCATATCGCCGCCGATAAATTAAAGATTGCGCTTTAAACTTCTCTGTCCTTTCGCACAGAATTTTGACGCTGTCTCCGGTTCAGTTCTTTCTTACTAATGGCCCGATTCCCCATGAAAGTCACTCAGGAAAAGCTTCCTGCTAGCCGCTTAAAACTAGAGATTGAAATTTCAGGCGAAACCAGCCAGAAATCCTACGATAAAGCGCTACAAAAATTAGCCCGTACTGCTAATATTCCGGGATTTCGGCGAGGAAAAGTTCCCAAGCAAGTATTGTTACAGCGGTTGGGAACTAATCGAATTAAAGCATCCGTTATTGAAGAACTCTTAGAAGAATCTGTCAAAAAGGCGATTGCGCAGGAAAAAATTGAAGCGCTGGGGAATTATGAGCTGCTGACAAAGTTTGATGAGTTGCTTTCTCGTTTTAAACCTGGGCAACCCCTCGTTTTCACGACGACTGTTGATGTTTCTCCTGAGATCGCGCTTGAAAGTTATACAGAGCATAAAGTTCAAGCGGAAGAAGTTCTTTACTCACCCGAAGATCTTGAAAAGTTTCTAGAGGAGAAACGGGCAGAGCGGGCCACTCTGATTCCTGTCGAAGGGCGAAATAGTCAGTCAGGAGACATCGCAATTGTTGACTACGAGGCTTTCAACGAAAAAGGGGAGCCGTTGGATGATGTCGGGGGAAAAGATTTACAAGTAGAGTTGGCATCAGGTCGATTTATTCCTGGTTTTACGGACGCGATTGTCGGCATGGCGATCGGAGAAAATAAGGAGTTTCCACTAACTTTTCCTGAAGACTATTTTGAGGAAGGTCTAGCTGGTCAGTCCGTAAGTTTTAAGGTCATAGTGAATGAGCTCAAAGAGAAGGAACTCCCAGAGCTGGATGATGATTTTGCGGAAGAAGCCAGTGAATTTGAGACGTTAGAAGAGTTAAAAGCCTCCCTAGAAGAACAATTTCGGGAGCGCGCCATTAAGCAGACTGAAACCAATATTGAGAATGCTCTGACAGAGCGTCTAGTTAGCTTAGATCAAACTGAGCTGCCTCAAACCCTGATTAATCAAGAGGTTGATGAGTACGTCATGCAAACAGCGGCTCAGATGGAGCAGATGGGAATTAACCTTCGTGATTTTTTGACCCAGGAGGTCGTAGAGGGGATGCGCGAGCGCTCCCGCGACGATGCGATTGCTAGTCTTCGTCGTTCTTTGATTCTCGCGGAGATTGCCCAAAAGGAGCAGATTGAGCCCGAGCCTGAAGCGGTGAAAGAGAAATTGGCTGAGTACCGCAAAGACTTTCCTGACCAAAAGGTCAATTGGGCAAAGTTGGAGCAAGTGATTCGAGAACAGCTTCTTGAAGAGCTGACAATTGCTTGGCTACGTGAGCGCAATCAAGTTGAATTAGTGCCGGCTGGAACGTTAGAGAAGACCGACGCGTCTCCAACGCAAGTAGAAGCGGCTGATGAGACTGCGAGTGTGGCCAATGTTGGAGCGGTGGTGGAAGCGGAGTAAGGTTAATTCGGTTTTTTTGACTGTGTTGCTATCTTCGAGAAAACTTAGTGAGGCATAATGTGAAGGAGAGTCAACAAATAACTTTCAGCTTGTTTGTTAGTCTGTAGGTCTTTACGGCTCTTTTTCTCAAGAGGTTTTCTATAACTTTTATGAACTTGCGTTCCCAATCACCAATTGCCTCACCACTTAGCTCTACCCGCTTTCCAGTAGTTTCTCAAAGCCAAAATGTCGTTCCGATGGTGGTCGAGCAGTCTGGCATGGGCGAACGTGCCTTTGACATTTATTCTCGGCTACTGCGTGAGCGCATTGTTTTTTTGGGGACCCAGGTTGACGATGCGATCGCGGATTCTATCGTGGCCCAACTGCTGTTTCTCGAAGCAGAGGACCCGGAAAGAGATATTCAGTTATACATCAACTCTCCGGGAGGCTCAGTCTACGCTGGAATGGCTATTTACGACACCATGCAGCAAATTCGTCCTGATGTCGGCACAATTTGTTTTGGTCTAGCGGCTAGTATGGGCGCTTTTTTGCTTTCAGGCGGTGCTCAAGGTAAGCGGATGGCTTTACCCAGCTCTCGTATCATGATTCATCAGCCCCTAGGCGGCGCTCAGGGTCAGGCGGTTGAGATCGAAATTCAAGCTCGTGAAATTCTTTACATTAAGAAGCGTCTCAATACGCTACTCGCTGAGCATACCCAGCAGCCATACGATAAGATTGCGGCCGACACCGAGCGAGACTTTTTTATGTCTTCTGCTGAAGCGCAAGATTATGGACTAATTGACCAAGTCATTACTCGCTCAGCTTCTTAAACCAGCTCACTCTCGTTATTTAATGAGGTCAGGTTCCCATGTCTAAGTACGACTCCCACCTCAAATGCTCCTTTTGTGGTAAATCCCAGGAACAAGTCCGCAAATTGATTGCGGGACCGGGAGTCTACATTTGCGATGAATGTGTTGAACTGTGCAACGAAATTTTAGACGAGGAGCTGATTGACGCCACTGGCGGTATCGCCTCAACAGGAGAACGCACAGGTGACTCCGGAAGAGGGCGTCCGGCTCGGAATCCGCTTAAGTTTCAAGAGATCCCCAAACCTCGCGAGCTGAAGGAGCATTTGGATCACCATGTTATTGGTCAAGAGGAAGCAAAAAAGGTTCTCTCTGTTGCTGTCTATAACCATTACAAGCGACTGAGTTTTGAATCCACTGATCGGCAATCTGCTGCGGATGATTTAATCGAACTGCAAAAGTCTAATATTGTGCTGATTGGGCCAACCGGGTGCGGTAAAACTTTGTTGGCCCAAACTCTGGCGCGTATTTTAGATGTTCCTTTTGCCGTGGCCGATGCAACGACCCTGACTGAAGCCGGTTACGTCGGTGAAGACGTTGAAAATATTCTGTTACGCTTGCTTCAAGTTGCCGACCTTGATGTTGAGGAAGCGCAGCGCGGCATAATCTATATCGATGAGATCGATAAGATCGCCAGGAAAAGCGAGAATCCCTCAATCACGCGCGATGTTTCAGGAGAGGGCGTTCAGCAAGCTTTACTAAAGATGTTAGAGGGCACAGTCGCGAATGTTCCTCCTCAGGGTGGTCGAAAGCATCCCTATCAAGACTGCATTCAAATTGACACAAGCAATATCCTATTTATCTGTGGAGGCGCTTTCGTTGGCCTAGATCGTGTGATTGAGCAGCGTCTAGGCAAAAAATCGATGGGCTTTATTCAGCCGACAGATTCGCCGGAAAATCCTTTTGGACGTGAAAAGCGGGCTGCTGATTTACTTAAGCATCTACAGCCAGATGATCTGCTGAAGTTTGGCATGATTCCTGAGTTTGTTGGGCGAGTACCAGTGCTCGCATCTTTAGAGCCTCTAGATGAAGAGGCGCTAGTAGCCATTTTGACTCAGCCACGAAATGCATTGGTTAAGCAATATCAAAAGTTATTGCTTATGGACAATGTGCAGCTAGAGTTTGCACCCGAGGCAATTCGTGCGATCGCGCAGGAAGCATTTCGCCGAAAAACTGGGGCCAGAGCGCTACGCGGAATTGTCGAGGAATTAATGCTTGATGTTATGTATGAACTTCCTTCTCGTAAGGACGTTCGGCGCTGCACGATCACTCAAGAAATGGTTGAAAAACGTTCGACAGCTGAACTGTTAGTTCACCCTTCGTCTCTACCGCATCCAGAGTCAGCCTAGTTGCTAGCTTGATTGCCGCAGGTTTTATCGTTCATGGTCTCATTTCTGGATTTTTAAATGTCAATGGAGCAACCAATTTAAGTCATACTTCGGCCGTTCTTTATTGATTTCAGATCATTGACTGTGTTGAATTTAGTTTGATTTAGCGTGTAAATCTTGTGCCTTATCTGAATATTCGCGGCGTTTCCCATTTCTATGAATGGCTCACGGATCCGACGGTAGAGCCAGGCTCAAAGCCAGTGTTGTTGTTTGTGCACGGTTGGGGAGGGTCCGCTCGCTATTGGCAGTCAACCGCTCAGCATTTAACTGCGTATTTTGATTGTCTGCTTTACGATCTGCGGGGGTTTGGTCGCTCAAAGTGTGGAGCAGATCTTCCTCGATCAGATGAATATGCTTTGGAAAGTTATGCTGCTGACTTGAACGAACTGCTTAATCAATTGGGTTGTGATCGCATCTGGATCAATGCGCATTCGATGGGTGCGTCGATTGCGACTCTATTTGCCAATCAGTACCCAGAAAAAGTAGAGCAATTGATTTTAACCTGCAGCGGAATTTTTAATTATGATGCCAGCGCCTTTGCTGCTTTTCATCGATTTGGCGGTTATGTAGTTAAGCTTCGCTTCGACTGGTTTTTAAAGGTTCCCGGTGCAGCCCGAATGTTTATGGCTCGCTTCTTAGTGAGATCGATCCCGGCCTCTGAAAGGCTTAGCTTTCTGGCGGATTTTTTGGCAGCCCAAGAAAATGCGGCGCTAGGCACCATCTATACGTCTGTGAGTAAACATGCTGTTGAAAAAATGCCACAGGCATTTGCCCAATTGCAAATGCCTACCTTATTAGTGGCGGGGGCGGCGGATATTATTATTCCTGCCTCAATGGGAGCCAAGGCTGCAGCACTTAATCCTCAGATTGAATTTATCGAAATTCCTCGCACCGCTCACTTTCCGATGCTAGAAGATTCGAATACTTATAGACGAATTATTCAGAGTTTTTTGCTCGTTCCCGAAGATATCTCTGGGGAAACGCCGTCAGCCAATTTGTCAAAAATTAAGATATACTAAAAGATTTGCTGAACAAGGCGATTTAACTGTGAATCCGTGGTTCAGAAAACGGTGTCTCAAGGATTTGTGCTTCAATACTGGCTAGCTCAGTTAAACGTTGATCCACTAGTTCTCGATCAAATGCATCAATGGCCAGCAGCCAGTATATGCCATAGTGTCGAGCTTCACTGGCCATTAGGCTCCGGTAAAATTTTGCCAGTTCTGGGTTAGGACAGGCATGGCCTAGCAGCCCTAGGCGCTCGTGGGAGCGAGCTTCGATGAGCGCTGAAATCAGCAGGGAATCGAGAAATCGCCAAGGTTCCTGGCGACGAATTTGAGATTTGAGCTGAGCAGCATAGGGGGGCGCGTTTAATGGGGCCAGAGAAATTCCCAAGCGTGTCAGCCATTGATTAACTTGGGCAAAGTGGGTGAGTTCTTCTTGCGCAATTTGGGTCAGCTGATGAATCAGCGATTCGTTACTGGGATAACGAAACATAAAATTAAGGGCTGTACTGGCCGCTTTTCGTTCACAGTGAGAATGATCGAGTAAAACGGTTTCCAGATTAGCCAGGACTTCGGGCAGCCAGGAATCGCGAGTGGGTGCCTGCAATAATTTGATTCGGACAGTTGAAGCAGTCATAATGACAGCCGATTAACGCTGATTCTTATAATAGAAACTTGGCGAAATACTGACATGATTTAGACGTCCTTTGAGAACGATATTATTTTGCTTGGCTCTGATACCCTTCCTTCTGTTCCCCGGCAAATCATTATTGGTGATGTTCATGGGCATTACGATGCATTGATGTCCCTGGTAGAGAAAATTGATCCTCGCGGCAATGATCAGCTCTATTTTTTGGGGGACCTGATTGATCGAGGTCCTCAAAGTGCGGATGTGGTTCGATTTGTCATGGAGAATCAGTATCCTTGCCTGTTGGGAAATCACGAAGAAATGCTGCTTTTTGCTATCTCCCCATCCGGCGAGATCAACCGCGAAGCACTACAAAATTGGCTATCCGCTGGAGGGAACGCCACATTAGCCAGTTATAACAACCGTATTCCCCATGAGCATTTACTTTGGTTGAGAGAGCGGCCAATGTATTTAGATTTGGGGGATGTTTGGTTAGCCCATGCTGGCGTGGATCCTAAACTTGCGATCGCAGAACAAACCTCAGAGCAATTTTGCTGGATTCGAGACCGCTTCCACGCCTCGGTGAAACCGTTCTTCGAAAATAAAACGATTGTGACGGGACATACACTGACGTTTACCTTGCCGGGGGTAGAACCCGGGCAACTGGCGGCTGGCATGGGTTGGTTGGATATTGAGACGGGCGCTTATCACCGCAACAGCGGCTGGCTAACGGGGCTTGATTTCGTGCATCACACTGTTTATCAATTCAATGCATATAGCCTTTCATTTCGTGAACGGTCTTTGGCTGAGGCTGTTACCCCAGTAGATCTAGAAAGACTATGGAACCGGAGGCGCTTGCGCCAACGCCGTTAGCGAACTCTTTCTAAACGCTGTTGATATTTTCGTGCGTCTAGACCATCCCCTTGAAACGGGTCAATATTTTCAGCTTGTAGTCGGCGGCTGATCGTTTGCAGGCGCTCATTGGTGGCGGGATGAGTACTCAAAAAACTGGGGGGTTGACTACCATTGGCGAGCAATTTGTCAAAGAAGGTGAGCATTCCGCCCGGCGCATACCCAGTTCTGTAGAGCATTTTCAAACCTTGCAGGTCTGCTTCCAATTCATCTTCGCGGCTGCTCGGGCGACTTACGGCTAACTCCACGCCGATTTGTACGGCTTGATTGGTGTCTAAACCGGCCGCCGACAACAGGCCAGCTGCGATCGCACGGTCTCTGAGTTGTTCAATGGCGTGGCGACCTGCAATATGACCGATTTCGTGGGCTATTACTCCTGCGAGTTCTGCTTCGTTGTCTGCGGCAGCAATCAAACCCGTGTTGACATAGACAAAGCCGCCCATCGTCGCGAAGGCATTGATATTCTCATCGTCAACTACTTGGAAGCGATAGGGAATCTCGGGGCGATCGCTGGCTGAAATGAGGCGCTCGCCAATAGCAACAATGTATCCATTCAAAGCGCGATTACGATTGAGTCGAATTTGTCGAGATTTGATCAATTGTTCGTTGATTTTGGCCCCGAGCTTAACTTCCTGATTAGCAGACAGGTTAGAAATCTGCACAACCTGCAGCCCACGAAAAAGCAACTCCCAAACAGAGAACGCCTGGACAGGTTGACTCCAGACTATGAAACTGGCTGTTAAAAGCACCAGGAACAGCGCCGAAAATAGTCGCCGCCGAAAACTCAAGAAAAGCGATCGCATCTCTAAAAATTAAGGTGATATTCAATGGGCAATATTAATCGCTTGTTATGACTGAGCATGCAACGACAGGGTTTAATACTGCTGCTTGTCCCAGAGAGCTTCGCTTACATACTTGCCATCTAGCCCAGCTTAAACTGGCAGGATTAGAGCTGCTTTAAATAAGCGAGAAGATCAGCCATGGTTTCAGGGTCGGGCTGAAATTTCGGCATCGGCGGCGTCTTGCCTCCAATGACTTGTTTAATGACGCCAACTTGCGAGCGTCGATGGATGACTGACTCAAGGCTAGGTCCCACATTGCCGCGCCCTTCGGCACCATGGCAGCCCGCACAATTGATTTGAAAAATTCGATAGCCTTGCTCAGAATGCCCCTCTAAAGAAACGACGGACTGTACGTAGGGATCAGACAAGGGGTACCATCTAACCGCAAGAATGACTATCAAAGCCAGGGTAACTAAAAGTACAAAGCCCGCGAGCGCACGAGGGAAGAGAGCGGCTGAATTGGGGATGGGCTGTT
>JBCDHF010000179.1:0-9115 GCA_038750375.1 Cyanobacteria bacterium P01_H01_bin.15 | reverse complement strand
TTTTCAAACAGCCTCTAACGATAAAGTTAGTCAAAATTCTTGTCTACACTACCTGTCAAACTAGTCGCCCTAGCGCAAAAATTTGTCCCCAAATTACTTAACCATTGAAGATAGTTAGCAAGTTTAACCGAGGCTTTAAACAAGCTTTACGTGTAGCCGAGAAGTTTTAGGGGTTATTTCTATCGCGCCTGAGGTCGTCGTATTTATTTCGATCGCATAACTCAGGGGTCATAGATTTAGCCAATCCGAAACCGAACACTACCTTTCTGCTTGAACGATGGCTTCTACCCTTGCTGCTGGCGACATCGCCATTATTAGCGTCAATTCTGACGATTCCGATTCATTTAATTTTGTGTTGCTGACGGATATTACTGCTGGCACGGAAATTTTCTTTACCGATAATGGCGTTTTGGGTGATGGTAGCTTTCGTACTAACGAAGGAATCCTCGAATACACAGCGCCAAACGCCCTTACAGCCGGAACAGTGATTGAATTTACCGGCGTGAGCGGAGACTTTAGCTCAGAGAGCGGTTCGTTCCTGCTGTCCACATCCGGTGATCAAGTTATTGCTTATCAAGGAACTGTCGCTGTACCGACCTTTATTTTTGCAGTTCAAACCAACAGCGCTGAATTCCAAATCGGTTCTGACGCTTCCAATCAATCCGATTTACCGCCGGGTTTGACGGAGGGGATTCATGCTGTCGCAGTGGGAGCGGGATCTGGGGTAGAAAGTGAATTTGATAACTCCACCTATAACGAATCTATTATCAGCGGAACTCAGGAAGAACTACTGGCTGCGATCGCAGATGCGGCAAACTGGAACGGCAGCAATTCCTTCATTAGCGATCTGGCTGATGGACCGTTTACGGTCATTGGTGGGGGCACAACGACAACTTTGGCGATCGCAAATGCAGCGAAGCGAAACTCAGGAAGAACTACTGGCTGCGCTCGCAAATGCAGCGAACTGGAATGGGGACAATGCCCGATTTAGTTAATCTAGGGAAGCGGCGGTCTACCACACAGTCTCACAATACAAGGGAAGCGGGGCTTCCTGGAGCAAATACTCAAACCAAGCCTGACCCAAAAATTCCCGTTCAGCGGTTAGGCATCGAATAGAACGCTCGGGAAAGAGATGTTGCCATTCCTGAAATAACTCAATGCGTTCTTGGGTGTGAGAGTTTCCATTTTTGTCGAGCAGCCACCACAACACCGGAATCGCCACTCCTTCATGGATAATCCCCAAGGTCAGGATGTTGAACACAGTTTTCCCAAACTGCCACGGTGTCCTGTCGAAGCTTAGTATCCAGGGTTCGGGAATATTCATCAGAGCGACAATTGACTGGGCAAAGTCGTAGTAGTCGAACTGGAATTCTCGGAAGAAGCGCTGTAAGGGTTTGTAGTGGGAGCCGAGTTCCGCAGACCCCCCAAAACTGGTAGCGAGTTCTGCCAAATTGACCGTTTTGACTCGAAATAAAGCAATCAAAAAGAGAGGGACGCACGTGAGGCGAGCACCATGCCAGCCTAGATGCGGCTGTAAAGTCTCACGGAGTGAAGTAAACTGCTTGATAAGGGTTTCATGGCGAGGTGGAAACTCTAGTGAAACCCTCTCCTCTTCTTCATTTCAAGATTTTTATCCTGTACTCAGATGTCTTTTATACAATCCCGCCCTGGTGGCAGGGTTGCTTAACCCTGCCGACCTTGACCTTGCTTAAACACCTTCGCCATTTGGGATGAATAATAACGGCGGAACCATCCCTTGTGCTTAAAGTAAATCAATAATCCCCCTGAAATCAACAGCATCACGCCCCAACACAGCCAATAGCCCAAGCGCCAGTCCAGCTCCGGCATATATTTGAAATTCATCCCGTAAACTCCTACGATAAATGTCAACGGAATAAAAATCGTCGAAATCACCGTCAAAAAATTCATCACCTCATTCATCTTGTTGCTCATCGCCGACAGGTAGATATCCATCAAACTAGATGCCAACTCGCGATAAATTTCTAAAATATCCACTAGTTGAATAATATGGTCATAGCAATCCCGTAAATAAATCTGCGTATCGGATGTAATCAGCTCATTGTCCTCCTGAATCAACTGATTAATCACCGAACGCAATGGCCACGCAGCCCTCCGCAACGCCAATAAATCTCGGCGAATCCCGTAAATTTCACCCAAAATATCCCGCGTTGGGTTCAGCGCTACATCCTCTTCCAGCTCCTCAATGCGATCACCACAGGTCTCCATCAGCGGGAAAAATCCATCAACAAGCGCATCCAGCAAAAGATACAGCAGATAGTCAGGTCCCCGCTGGCGCAAGCGACTTTTCGGTTTCTTGATGCGATCACGGACCAAATTAAAATAGTCATCCGAATCTTCTTGGAAAGTCAATAGGTAATTGGAACCCAACACAAACCCAATTTGCTCAATATCAAATCCGTCATCATGTTTTTGCGTAACCATCTGCGCAATTACCAACACATGCTCAGGATAGACTTCAATTTTTGGCCGCTGCGGCACATTTACCACATCTTCTAGCAACAGCGGATGCAGGTTAAATACGTTTCCAATTTCTTTGAGCGCGGATTCAGTCCCAAGACCTTGAATATCAATCCAAGAAACAGAATCAGTTTTTTTATACGCCGCCGTGGCACTCATTTGCACAATAATTTTGTGACTGACAGTTTCCGGTGTGTAATCTATGATGACGACCTGAGACGGCTGAGCGTTAGGATCAATACTCAGTGTACCTGGCTCACTACCCGGGACATCGTAGTGGTAATCAAAGACATCGATCTCCTCAAAAGGGGAAGGAAGTCCATCTTCCGGGGAGTCAGTGGTCGGTAGTTGAGTCACGGTTCGAAACTAGAAAATTGTCACCTTCTGACGCCAGCTTAGAACTCCACTCCGACCGTCCCACAAATCTAAAGACCATCTCCCAAAATCCCATTCATAAAAAAGAGATTTGTCCTTTGATATCTCCTTGCGGTACGTTTTTGATTTGACCTTTGTGAATTTGATTTATAGTTTCGTAGCCTCGAATCGTTCGCTGTACACTCCAAAAATTCTGGAAGTTCATTGTGGCTTAATACTTTGCTCTTCACAAATCGGTAGTCTGACTCCACTATATTGTTCAAATATTTAACCCGCCTCTGTTTTGAGCTTTCTTCAAGCGCCTCACTTTCTCTCAACACCCGGATTACTTTGGGATCAACCACATACCAGTTAGTGCTAACAACTCTGAGCTCCTGAATATGAGGGTGCTGAAGCACTTTTCTGAAAAATCGCTTCTTCGTCTTTGAGAAACCTATTTGATGACACAGCTCAAGGACTTAGCCAAACCGATAGCCAAAGCCTCTAACAGTTATCAAGTATTCAGGTTTAGAAGGATCAACTTCTAATTTTTCACGGAGCCAGCGAATGTGAACATCAACTGTTTTGGTATCTCCCAAAAAGTCAGCTCCCCAGATCCGCTCAATTAAATGCTCTCGGGACCAAACTCGGCGAGGGTAGCTCATAAATAATTCCAATAAGAGGAATTCTTTCGGCGACAGATTCACATTTTCGCCCCGAACAACGACTCGAAACTCTTCAGGGTATAGACTAATCTCGCGAAATTGCTGAACAGGAGTTTGAGGTTGACTCAGGTACAATTGCCGCCTCAATAATGCTCGGCAGCGTGCCACCAGCTCTCTAATACTGAAAGGTTTCGTCAAATAATCGTCGGCGCCAACTTCTAAGCCCAGAACTCGATCCGTTTCACTAGCTTTTGCACTCAGGACAAGAATCGGTATCGTATTTCCTTCATATCTCAGAAGCCGGCAAACATCCAACCCATTTACTTGCGGCAGCATTAAATCTAAGACCAGTAAGTCAAAGAGTGGTCTAGTATCAAGAGTTTGACGATTGTTCTGAAGAAGATCAAGGGCAGTACGACCGTCTACAGAGATCGTGACATCGTATCCTTCCTCTTGCAAGCCCAAAACAATCATTTCTCGAATCATTGCTTCATCTTCGACAACCAGAATGCGATGGATCTGAGTGAACGCATTTGCGGAAGTACTTTGAGAAAAATCAATAGACAGCATAGCCACTCATAGACAAACGTTCTAAACAAGCTAAATATACTAAAACGATTGGTAATCGTGTTTACAAAGCCATACTTTTTAGAAAGTTTTTGGCTTGACCTTGGGATGTCTCATAAATTCAGCCAGATAACTGCAGTCGCCAGATAAATTGCCTCTTAAAAGCTCTCCACCAGCTTATCGTAACGAGTTGCAATCGCACGATATGGTCCAATAAGCACGTCTTGAATCCGCTTCCATTATTCATCTCGAAGGGCATAGCGACGCACCTTAGCAGCACTCTTGTGAATTCTAGACAACTGACTTGAAGGATAGATTCTACGCCTTCGAGAGAATTATTTGATGACAGTTCCTAACACGACTGTCGGACCTTAAACAATCACAACACCTGCTTCACAAACAGCAGAGACACCTAGCAGAATTAGTCAGGTCGTCACCTTAATGTGATAAGCCCATCATTAGTTTTGTTATATAAAATACACCAAGCCGGTGTTAACCGATACACCCCCTTTCAGGACTGAGCTTTAACCCCTTCGTCAAAATAATCGGCAAGACAAGAGGTTCAACCAATCAATCACTATTCAAAAGGGTCATATAAGCTTCAATCAATATTGAACTGTTGAACTCGCTATATTCGATGAATTATTTGATGCAACTCAATCGGGTTTTCAATGATGATTGTTTCTGTTTCGCAATATTCAACTAACAACTAAATAATTTTGGGTGATAATATTTATGATTTCTACTACTGATTTCTACTGCTATGTGGAGGTTTAGAAATAAAGTTATGGCGAGAAAAATGCCTCCTGCAGCGGTAGTTCTAGGCTTAGGACTATTTATCGGAAGTTGTTCAAGTCTCAATTCAACTGGACAGGGAACACCTGTTCGGATCGATGGTTCAAGTACCGTTTTCCCTATCACAGAAAAAATCGCTGACGATTTCAATCGCAATAATGGCAACTCGCTTGAAGTTGCCATGAGCTTTTCAGGAACCGGCGGCGGCTTCGAGAAATTCTGCGCCGGGGAAACAGATATCAGTAATGCATCACGCCCAATCTCGGAAGAAGAAATTGCCGCTTGTGATGACGCCGGAATTCGTTACTATGAGCTGCCAATTGCGTTTGATGCCATTACGGTCGTCGTAAATGGTCAAAATTCCTGGGCTAAAGACATCACCACAGAAGAACTAAAGACCATTTGGGAGCCGGCAGCAGAAGGTGAAATTAGGCGTTGGAATCAGGTTCGGTCTAATTGGCCGAACAAACCAATTGAGTTATTCGGCCCCGGTTTAGATTCTGGAACCTATGATTATTTCGCTCAAGTGATAGTTGGCAGCGATACTCGCCGCGATTTTGTAGACAGCGAAGATGATGAAATTTTGGCTTTTGGCGTAGCCGATTCTATTAATAGCCTCGGCTACTTTGGGCTTGCTTACTATGAGGAGCATGAAGACACTCTGAAAGCCTTGGCGATTGATAGCGGCAGTGGAGCGGTTGCTCCCACGATCGAAAATGTTGAACGCGCTCAGTACAGTCCTTTAGCCCGACCCTTATTTATCTACGTCAATTACGCGTCAGCGCAAAAGAATCCTGCAGTTCGCGAGTTTGTCGAGTATTACCTTGAGAATGCCTCCACCTTAGTCGATCAAGTGGGTTATGTCCCCTTACCGGAAGAGGGCTATCATATTGCCTGGGTTAATTTTCAGGAAGGGGAGGTCGGAACGGCTTTTGACGGCGTCCCTCAACCGAATTTGACTATTGCTGAACTACTCCGCCAAACTAAACGATTTCAACAGGTTAAGCAGCCGTAGACCAGTCATATATATAGCCCTTGATTAAATCAGAATTTAAATAGAAAACGTATTATCATGACGCTAGTCAAAAGTCAGCCATGTCCTACTATATGGGTAAAACGGGTGCGCTAAGGCTTTGAGAGTATACAACCTAAATTCAGGGATATCCAAGGCGATCTTATGGAAGCGAGGGTTCTGGTAGTTTGAGATTCGCTTTGCGATCGCAAAACTGAACTCTTTAAATGCTCAAGGACAAGCCAAAACTTTTAAATCGTAAGTTGCCCGGGGCTTATCCAAACCCCTCGTCACAATCTTGACCCGGCTTGGTCGCGGCTGAATCATTTGCCCCGCAAACGCATGACGCTGCTTTTCAAAGAGCAAAATCTTTTCCGCATAGACCAGTTGACTGCTGCCCCTGGGTGGATCAAGACGCATTTCAATGCGAAACTCTGCTGTCTCTCGCGACTGCATCACTCCAACAAATTTGGAAATCGACAGACCCCCGGGCACCACAAAATAATTAATCCCGCGATTTCGGGAAAAAACGGAAAATCCAGGAATTCCGGCAATCGTACTACCACCGCCCGCTAAAATCCGAGTCTGCCCAGTCCGTTCGTTTTTCAGCGCTGTGCAGTTATCGGGAATCGGCACTCCAGACTCCACCGACGGCAGCCCCTCCGCTACCCGCTTACACCGCACATTTTCAGGAAACTTACTGCACAACTGGTCCAACGAAATTTTCTGAGCCACACTGATGACCGGAAATCCCAGGCACACCAGGCCAGCAAATAATAGACTTAGCGATCGCAAACGAACAGCCATAAACAAAAAGTACCTCGTATTTATCATCCCCCAAGGCAAGCAGTCCATCCAGAATCCCTAACATTAAACATTAGGCCAGAACGGATTTATGATTGCTCCCATGCTCACTGAACCTCTCAGTTCGAAGGATCTGATACCGTTTGAAAGGCAAAAGTGCCCTGAAAAAACGCTCCGGTTGAAGTTTTAGCGCAAAATGAAGCAATCTACCCCAGAATTTTTTCTAACTCGCTGGCTCCAGTCGGTCTCCAAGCACCCAGAAACGGTTCCCAAAGCCGAACTCATTAGCACCCTAGAAAAAGACGCCGCTCCCTCTGTCAGCTACTTTTGTCTGCTTCTTCTAGCCGCCATTATTGCCACCGTCGGGCTCCTGCAAAATAGCGCCGCCACGATCATTGGCGCCATGGTCATTGCCCCCCTCATGAACCCCATTTTGGCGTTCGCCTATGCCCTCGTAGATTGGAACTGGTCTCTTCTCAAACGAACCACCGTTACCATTCTGGCTAGCATTTTGAGTGTGGTTGGGATCGCAAGCTTATGTGCGGGCTTAGTGGGCTACCACGTGACCGACACCGAAATTCTGAGTCGTATTGCGCCGAATCTATTGGATCTAGTCGTCGCCCTAGCGGCGGGGATGGCAGGCGCCCTCGCGAGGGTCAATCGGGTAATTGCCAATGCGGTCCCCGGAGTTGCCATCTCCATTGCGCTAGTGCCACCCCTCTGTGTAGCAGGTATCGGGGTTACAAAATTTCCTGACTACATCATTGAACCTGGTCTGCAACAGTCGCTTTCGGTCGGTTCGATGGAAGGGGGCGCGTTTCTATTGTTTACCACCAACCTCGTCGCTATCATTTTTTGCGGTGGGCTGACGTTTAGTGTGATGGGGTACAGTTCCCGCCGCAAAATCTTTCTGAATAGTTTCATTTATGGCGCTTTACTCACAAGCATCGTAAATTTGTTGGGCTTCTACAATATTCAACAAGCCGTTTTACGAGCCCGTATTCTGTATATCACAGCAGATCTCGGTCAAGATTTTCCTCACTGGAAAGTAGGAACCGTCAAAGATGTGGAAATTTTTGATGCTGATAAATTATTGGTGTCATATACTCTCGAATCAACCGAAAATAACTTCTCTCGCTCAGATTTGCGAGTCATCCGCAATCGACTCCGCGAAGAACTCAAGCGACCCGTCGAAGTTCAATTTCGCATTATTGAGTATCGAATTCTAGATGACGAAATCCCGGACGTAAGAGAAGACGAGGAATAAACTCGAAAAGTCATTCCGTTTTTCACCGGTATATTAACGTTAAAGATTGGGAAGCTTTCCTTCCGGTAGTCAGGTGATTGCAAGCTAGAAATTTTGGCTGCGCGATCGCATCTCATTGTTCGGGAGTGTGCTTATAGGATTTCATCTGGCTCAATGCCTTGCTCTCGTAGTAGCTGAGCAAGACGTTCAGCTCGCTGCTCTGCTTTCTGACGGGCAAGAGTTTCTCGGCGTAGGGCTTTGGAGAGCTCGGCGGGGATTAAAAGCTTTTCACCTGTATCTTGACGGTAAAAATTTAGAAGCGTTTTTTCAGGCACCAGCCTTAAGCTCAGAACCTGACTGCAGTTGTCGGTGATTATCTCGTAGTGGCTTCCTTGCAAACGGTATCCGCGTAGTTGTTCGCTAATCCATTCGCCCCTGGGGTCAAATTGCCAGTATTCTTTTACGCCGAGCTGTTGATATAAGACTTTTTTGTCTATGTCGTCTTTTGTGCGCGTAGAAGCCGACGTCAATTCAAAGATGACAGACGGGACTTGCCCTTCTTCCCAAATTTTGTAGTTGTCTCTCCCGCCAGGTTCTACGTTAAAAATCACCATCACGTCGGGAGCAACTCTTAAATTAGGTTGTCCTTGAGCGTAGTATAAAAATTGATTGGCTAGTACGGTCGCTTGTTGTCCACGCAGATATTCCAGCAATGTTTCCAGGATGGTAAGCAGTGCATAGAGATGATCGAAGGTCTCAGCCACGGGTTCTCCGTCACTACTGGAATATTCGATGGGCAAGAGTTCGTTGCTAACGGTTGGGGCTGACATGGTTCTGACCGCAGGAGACCTTAATTATTGTCATTCTACTGATTAGCAGTTGTCTTTTTCCTATGACGATCGCAAATTCATCGCAAACGAAAAATTTTCCCTCACACGATCGCAAGTTAATCGTAGGTTGGAAATTTGGGCTTTGTGATCGCATTCAAAGCTCAAGGCAGCCGATTGAGAAGTTCAGTAATCTGAGGCTTAAGTACGGGAATATTGACGAAAACAGCTATCCAAACAGCATCTAAGTCAATGTCGAAGTAGGTATGAGCCAGAACACTCCGCATACCGATAATCTGCTTCCAGGGAACGTCAGGGGCTATGTCGCGAGTTCCCTGAGATAAAC
>JBCDHF010000178.1:0-9115 GCA_038750375.1 Cyanobacteria bacterium P01_H01_bin.15 | reverse complement strand
TTTTGGGAATCTCAATCCATTCGCTTAATACCTCATTATTCCAGTCATTTTTGATGATGAATTTTGTGCCAGACTTCTCAATGATCAGATCTGTTTCGGCTCCACTAGGAGGAGATGATACTTGATCGGTGGCTGCTTTTTTAAGGACTTCAAGCAATGTTTTAGCAAAGAGATCTCCATCGAGATAGGACGGACCCAATGACTTACGGGTTGTTGCCCGATGAGTTGGCTGTTGAGGGCGAACTAATTTAATCAGAAATCTAAAGAAATTCACCAAGGGAGAAACCCAGGCATACGCACTCTGATTGATTGACTTGAAATTTGAATGGGCATAGATTTTTTCCGTCAATGATTCATCGGGGAACGCCTCTTCTTCTCCTAGCATTTGTCGAATGGACTGTTTTAATCGCTTGGCGCGTGATTCTAATGCTGTCGCGATATATTCCTGAATTTCACTGGCAAAAACTGAAAAGACAGTGTAAAGAAAAACTAGTGTAATAATTGATGAAAGGAGTGAGCTTAAAGTCATGATTAATAACTCCGCAAGCATACTGGAACCAGCGGGAAATAAAGCGAAATAAGTTAATTAAGGACGATGTCCCAGGAAAAAGCGGAACGCGAATAATGATTGTGCTTTATGACAGGAGACTCTCTTGCCATCGATAGGATACTCTATCTCTCATATCAACAGACAGTATGATTAATTGATGATGAGTAGGCAATAGGGAAATATCAGTATTTTGCCGAAAGTCACTCCAGGGCGTTGAGCGCAAAATCGGAGAAAGTCAGCAAAAATATAGTCCCCAACTAGTTATGGAAATTTCATCACAAAAATTATGGGATTTTATCTCAGTAAATCGTTTGGTTCTGCGCCTACTTTTATCGCCCCAACACTATTGCCAATTGCCAACTAAGACCATTCCAGCCCAATAGAAAGGATGTTGATAGCTGGGGTCTTGAAGTAACGACAATTGTGCTCGACGTAGGGCCTCAGCTTTACCGACGTTAGCATCATTCAAACCTCGATAGAATTCCGGTACCAGTAGCGCCGTCGATTTATCTTGCACAGACCAAAGTGTTGCCAACGTACTGCGGGCTTTGGTCCGGACTGCGAAACCCGCCAACCCCAAGGTCGCGCGTTGATCGCCGGTAGCTGTTTGGCATGCACTCAAAATTAATAGCTCAATCGGAGCTGTATTCGGAAGCAGTCGATCAAAGTCCTTGACATTGATGCGACCTTCCCAAGTTAAAAGAAACGTCTGCGCTGCTTGGGAGGAAAACTGCCCATGAGTCGCTAAATGTAAAATTTCAGGGTTGGACTGCAACGATTGTTCTAGACGATCGCGTGTGAAGGCGTCGTCCAGCAAAACCTGAGCCGGGACAATTTTGCTGACGGCTTTGAGTTCTTGGGTAACTTCAGGCAACGGTGGAAAACCCTCCCGAGCTTCGACCAGTCCGGCCGCTAGGGTTTTCTTGCGACGAAAGTCCGCTTCATTTTGACTCAGCAGCTCCAAACTCGGTGTCATCGCAACGCCGTATTGCTCAACTAGAAACTGTTGTCCATCATGAAGCGCCGCTAACGGCAAATTGATCAACACCCCGTCCGGCACAAACACCAAAGTCTCAATTTGACTGGCTTCTAGCTTTGCGATCGCAGGACGAATCAGCCAATCATAAAACTGTTGATGGGGACGTAATGGGTCCGGGGTTGAAATTAAGGGATTTAGCCTTTCTTGCAAATCACCGAACGTCTCTTCTACCGTCTCCGCCGTCACGGGGGTCGCAAAATAACTCAAGGGTTGCCCTGGAATCGAGACAATTACAGCTAGGCGCTCAGGCAAAACGATGGAGTAAAACAGAGCACCTTGAGGATCAATGTCGTCAATGTTGCGAGCGCGAGCTTCTAAGCACGCCTCCTGGAAAAAGTTGTTGAGTTCCGCGATTTGCAAAGATTCAATCACTTGGCGGGCTTGGAGCAGATTGTCTTGGCTGGGTTGGTCCCCCTGCAGGAGCAAATCCACTAAGTCTCGATAGACAGGCTCAACGCGATCGCGAAACGTGAACTGCAAATCGCGGTTATTGCTCACTAGATCCTGACGCAGGGTTTGTAAGTCATTAAATGCCAACGTATAGGCGGCGATCGCAGAATCGAGATTCCCCTGCTGGAGCTGGAGTTGTCCTAGCTGCCATTGCCAGAGGTAGCGTACATCCGGGCGAGAGACGCCGATGAGAAGTTGTAGCGCCTGTTCAGTCAGGGCTTGCGCTTGGGATAGGTCCCCCTGCTGCTGGTAAACACTCGCAAGATACCCCAGAGCATTGGCTTGGGCCGGTAAACTCCCAATCATATCGGCCTGTTCATAGGCTCTCATTGCTAGACCCGTCATTTCTAACCAGCTCGGTAAAGCCGCCAGCACTTGAGGTGTGGCTGCCACTAAGGGGTCAGGTTTAACACATTGCTGCACAATGGGCGATCGCAGATCCGTTTGGTCCGGCTGTAACGTTGCTTTCAAGCACGTTAAAGTCCGCAGAAACTTGAGATGAGCATCAACGGACGTTTGACTATCGGGAAGTTCGCTCAAATTGGCTGGGATTTGCGATATCAACTCCGATACGGTCGGCCAATCTTGCTGCTCAAAACTTAAATCCAACAGATTGAGTTGCGCTTGGGTCTGAGTCTTAGGGTTAGGACTCTGTGCCGCTAGTCGATAGCAGTCGGCGGCCTGTTGTGACGAAGGAGAATCCACGGTGCCGGCACAAGTTTGACGGGTGCTGGTTGTGGAAACCGGTTTTTTGGTGCCATTTTCAAGTTTGCGATCGCTTAAGGCCTGCGCCGTATTCCCCAAACTCAAATAAATTTCACCCAGGCTCGCGTCATTGCCGCTTGCTTGAGACAACTGCAGACTTTTATTTAAAGCCAATTGCGCCCCTACCGGATCGTTCATGACTCGCAGCACATTCCCTAAGCTGCGTAAGGCTAAGATTTGCTGGGAAACAGAACTAGGCTGCTCCAAGGTCTCTAGGTCACTTTCAGAAATTCGGCAGTCTAAGCGCTCACGATCTAGAGACTGCAAAAGTAAGCTGCATGCCCGAGGATATAGCCCCAATCGCTGTAGAGCTTGCGCCTGGTTAATTTGACTCTGTGCGATCGCAAAGGAATTTTCTTGTTCCTCGTGAATGCTCAGGGCGGTGCGCCAAGTTGATAAGGCTTCGTTCGGTTGACCAACAATAAGCTGCTCTTGCCCTTGAATATCGAGCAACGCAGCCCGAATGCGGCTCTGTTCCGGGCTCGTGGGCTGGGAGTCTACCAAACGTAGACCTGCCATCAAATTATTACTCACGAATTCCCGTTGACCCAGCGCCTGCTCACTCAACACCAGATTCCCTAAGGCCATCGCCTGATTTAACGGATCGTTTTGCGCTTCAAATAGAACCGCAATTTCCTGCCAAGTTTCCGCTGAGGCTTCATAGTTCGCTGCTTGATATTGCGATCGCGCCTGCTCAATTAAAGCTTGCGGCGACGGAGCGGACCAAACCCAATAGGGTGTGATTACGCTAGCGGCTACCAGAATTACAACTGCCCAGAAGCGTAGCATCCGATTACCGACAGACCGAAATTGAGTTCGCAGGGACTGAAGCAGGGAAAGTCGAGGCTGCACTCGGTCCTGGGAAGAGGGTCGAAATCCGTTCATAATTCAAACTTGCGATCGCAAACGCAGACAAATCGGTCAGACAATATCCTATTTTCCTCAACAATTATCGGTAGGTGACATCCATAGAACGATTCTTAATTTAGAAAAACCCGACTTTTTCCCCTGGTGGGTATTCTGCTTGCCTTGCATATTAGAACAATGCGGCGAATATGATTCAGTCTGATAAATGACATGATGCCTTGCGGCTAAATGGCGGAGAAAGACTGGCTATGCGGTTGCTTTAATAAAACCTGTTTAACACTAATCAAGGAAGCATTGGAAATCATAAGGCCAATCACTTGATAAATTTCAATGATGAGTTAGGAGATTACGATGATTCATATCATTAAATATTTAGATTTTAAAGGAGAGATCAAAGATTCTGAAAATGTCAGCGGGGTGCAAAGTGATGGAGAGAATTTACTCTTAGTCACTGATGAGCTGAATGACATTTTTGTCTTGAAAGGCAATAAACAGGACGACCATTATAAGCTCACAGGTAAGCTGCAGCTTCATCCAGATCCTGAGGCGCCCGAAGTTGATCTTGAAGATATTGCGCTCAGCGGCAATAATTTCTATGCGGTTGGCTCCCATGCCCTTGCCCGTCGGAGTGTAAAAGAGAAAAAGAAATACCAAAAAAATCGCGATCGCTTAAGAACGGTGCGGTCGGAGTCTGCCCGAAATCAAGTTCTGAAATTTTCTTATAAAGAAGATGGGCAAGATAAACCGAAAGTCGTAAAGCAGAGCGTCAAGAGTAAATCTCTCATTACATATTTGGAAAATGATGAGGTCTTAGGTCCTTTCACAAAAATCCCCAGTAAAGAAAATGGGGTTGATATTGAAGCGATCGCAGCCGATGAAACCTATCTCTATTTTGGGTTTCGTGGTCCTGTCTTGCGATCAAATTATGTGCCGGTAATGGTCACTTCGTTTGAGAACTTGGCTGAGTATGAGTTGCGATATGTTGACATGGATGGACGCGGCATTCGCGGAATGACAAAGGTCAACGATGGCTTTCTGCTAATTGGGGGACCGGTGGGTGACGGAGACCAACCCTATCAGCTTTATTTTTGGAATGGCGTTGATTGTATTCCGGGGAAGGACAAACCCGAAGTGAGTCAAATCCAGCTACTCGGCGAGATTCAAACCCCTCCCAATTCCAAAGCAGAAGGAATTACGGTCCTGCAAGAAACGGAAAATGAATACGAAATTATCATTGTCTATGACGGTGCCAAACAAGGTTGGCCCACTATTTTCCGCGTAGATAAATAGCCTCCAATAAAGCACCCTCTTGTTTTTCGATCATAAAAACGACGTCAGACTAGACCCTTCGTTATGTGGGTGATCTAGTCGTGATTCTTGATATATATAAAACACCATGGATCAAAAAGAGATTATTTCCAAGCGATTCAGAGATTATTTTCGCGCATTTGAATCCCGCGATCCCGAGCAAGTCGCACAGTATTTTTCCTTACCGATATTTTTGATCAAAGCGAGAGAAGAGCCCATCAACATCGCAACAAAGGACATGCTTTTGGTCGTTATACAACAATGCATCGTCCATTTAGCGAATATCAGACATCACTCTACCGAACTTGGGGATATTCAAACTCAACTCCTTAGCCCAGATCTGGCTCTCGTAACCGGTACGGGACGTTATCTTCGCAAGAACCAACAACTGATTACTGAGTTTGGCTATACATATGCGTTCCGAAAAACCGGAACTACGTGGCAGATCATGATTGGCATGATCCATGATGCAAAGAAAACTTCCAGTCAGAATTAAGTCACCGCCAACCGAAACACCATAGTTAGCTAGGGCTAGGGGAGACATTACATCCAGAAATATGTGAGCGCCAGCGCTTAGCATCTGGCGAAGCAGGATTATATTCTGTCAACAACAGTTCTCCCTTTTCGGTAAGAACCCAGCCCTGGGTCGGAAGTACAGCTTTAGATTTTTGAGTCACGATTCGAGTATTTTGCGCTGAGTCACTAGCTTGGTAATCCAAGGGTTGAGAAACTGGTTCAATCAAATTAATTTTCGTGACTGAGACGGTCAGATCATCTGCCGCTGTTGGAGGCAACCCTCCGCGACCCGTTACCGATAACTCACTTTGAGTTCCTCTACGGCATGTGTTTTGGGCAATTAGAGCATTAGGGTCAATTACCGCCTCCTGTATACTCAACAGCCCCGCATTAGGATCAAATGTAGTTACATTCAATAGAGGTTCTAACTCAGAAAAGGCGGTGATATCATTATCTGGTGTGAGTGAATCACGGACTTGAATACCAAACATAGCAAGAGAAGCAATATTAATTGTGCCTCCACGACCACCGAAGGCATTGGCAGTGATGTCGCTGTTAGATCCAGGCTCAGCAACGAGAAATTTTGAGGAGATATCAATTTGACCACCGTCCCCTGTTCCTCCCGCGGTCGAACTAATCAACCCCGCGCCCCCAAGGTTCAAAAACTCTTGCGCATTAATCGTAATCGTACCGCCATCGCCCGAAAAGGTAGAAGCCGTAATTTTACCTCTATTGTTGACGAAGACGGAATTAGAATTGATTATCAATTCTCCTGCACGACCGAGTCCATCATTGCGAACCGATACCTCTCCACCATCAGACACGTTTAAGTTGGGCGTTGTAATCTTAACATTACCTGAATCGCCAAAAGGTCTTGGCGGGAGACCAAAGATATCTTGAAGAATGGGGTCAAGCTCATTCGCAACAGCACTAATTAAACTCGGATTCAGAGAACCAGGTACAGTTCCTCGTACCTCCACTGATTCCGAGGCAATAATTTCAATATTTCCTGCTTTTGCCTCTAAGAAGGTAGATGCATCAACGCGTCCTCCATCTACCAGTAAAAGTCGTGGGGTCTCAATGAAAACATTACCAGCATCTCCACCAAAAACAGTTGCTGTCCCAATTGAACTCGAAAACAAACTGACCGGATCAACACCAATTAGCTCAATGGACTCACTGGCACGAACGGTCACATTTCCACCCAAACCTCGCGCAAGGTTCGCCGCAGACACAATATTCCCCCCATCTCGACTGGTTATACGTTTGGTTGAAATATCGAGATTACCACCATTGCCGTCTCCTTGACTTCGCGATGCAATCTGACTCGTAAATCTGACAAAATCAGTACTAGACGGCGATGTTCCAGACAAAGAGATAGACTCTGATGCCTCAATCAAAATATTGCCACTACCGCCATCGCCAACGTTGACTGTGTCGATTCGGGCTCCATCCTCCAGGATCAAGTCCGTAACAAAAACCTGAATGTCTGCACCAGTCCCAGGACCAAACGCTACCGAATTAAGCTGAGTCCGAATTCTTTGATCCGCCGCCGTGCCCTTGATTTTTAAAGTGGACGCATTGACTTGAATAGGTCGATCCGGCGAAACACCAAAATTTTGGTTTAATACAACCGCGCCAGTGTCTAGCGAAACAGTTTCAGCATTCAACTGAACCGATCCGGGTTCCACCCCACTGGCATCTAACAGCGCTCTTTGAATGAGTTCAACATCTTTGAAACTATCGACATTGGCATAGTCCAACTGAAAATCATCATTGATTCCGACCAAGCCGGATTCCACTGCACCAATCTCGATCTGTCCAGAGTCTGCCGTTACGAGACCCCCATCAAATAATACATCCCCACCGACCAAAACAAAGGATTCACCCGGTGCTGCCTTGAGCCCTGCAACATCGGGATCGCGAATCAAAATTCCGAAAATAGAAGAACTATCAATTGTGAGCGAATGGCCCGTACCCAAAACGTTGATTGGTTCAGGATTCCCCCGAAAATTCAGTCCGATTGGTTGGCTAATGCTCAATAAAGGTGGAGTTGAGCCAAGATTAGCGCTAAACTCGCTGCCATCTGCGAAACGAATACTATCTGCGGTTGTTCCGACAAATGAACCGCCAATATTCAAAGCTGCATCGGGTCCAAAAATGATGCCGTTAGGATTCAAGAGAAAAAGGTTACTGGCCCCATTCGCCCGAATGAGTCCATCGATTTCGGATATGTTATTTCCTGTGACGCGGGAGAGGATATTGCGAATAGCTGCATTATTGTTGAAATGAGCCTCGATATTGGTTGGGACAGAAAATTCTGAGAAGCTATGAAACAAATTGTCGCCAACCGTCGTTCCGCCATCAATTTTTATGGTCTGTTGATCTCGAGAAACAACAGAATTATTCGGAAGAGTGACATCCGGTCTAATTTGAGCATCCAGACTGGCTTGTAAGCAAAGCCACACAACTCCAGCAAGACCGTAGCAGGAAGCTGTCTTGTAATTTGTAAACATCGAAAAACTCTATGCGCAGAGCAAATAAAAGGAGTAACCCTGCGCAGCGTTTATGTGTTCAAATTATATACAAATAATCCGGTCAGTTACAAGAAACAAAGAAGAAATAAATTACAAAATACAAAAGATCTATTCTGGAACCTGAGCAACCGTGCAACCAGAGGAATAAGGACGCCAGCGCTGTGCATCTGGCGATGCTGGATTATATTCAGTCAACAGCAGCTCTCCTTGCTCATTCAAAACCCAACCCTGAGCTGGCAAAACGGATTGACGGATCGCCTCTTCCTCATTTATCTCACTAGCAGAAGAGCTCGGTATAGAACTTTGTGGCAGTGGAGCGGGTTCAATCAAATCTACAGTTGTTGCAGGACTGGTTAGTTTATCTGCGGAGGTAGGAGGAAGCCCACCACGCCCTGTAACTGCTAATTCACTCTGGGTGCCCCGACGACAAACATTTTCCGCAATCAACGCATTCGGATCAATCACCACCGACGGTAACTCAATCAATCCCCGTCCAGGATCAACCTCCGGGCTACTCAAGGAAATTTGTCCATTTAGCGCCGGCTCTAACTCAGAAAATGCCGTGATATCGTTATCGGGAGTCAATGCGTCGCGCACTGCCAACCCGAAAATCCCTTGTGAGGAAATACTAATGGCGCCGCCACTGCCACCGAAAGCATTGGCAATAATATCGCTGTTTGAACCAGGATCAGCAATAACAAACTTAGAAGAGATGTCTATTTGACCACCGTCACCTGTACCATCAGCAGTCGAATTAATTTGTCCAGCACCATTGAGAGTTAATGTATTTTGAACGTTGAGTCTAATTGTGCCCCCGTTTCCAGAAAACGTAGAAGCCGTGATTTTTCCGTTGTTACTCACCAAAATCGAATCAGCATTTATCGTCAATCCGCCTGCACTTCCCGAACCATCATTACGAACCGAGACCTCACCACCGTCAGAAACTTTGAAATTTCGTGTTGTAATAGTAACACTGCCAGAATCACCAAAGGGCCTTTCTGGAAGGCCAAACAATTCGGCAACAATGGGATCTAGTTGATTTGCAACAGCACTAATTAAACTCGGATTCAGAGAACCAGGTAC
>JBCDHF010000177.1:0-9128 GCA_038750375.1 Cyanobacteria bacterium P01_H01_bin.15 | reverse complement strand
GGCTTTTTCGATGGCGGTCCGTAACTGAAAATTGCCTTCTGGGTCGAGTAATCCTTGACGAACTGCGACGATGATGGCGCGAGAAATCTGGGTAAAGGTTTTGCCTTTTTTGGCATCGACTCGTGCCTTTTGGCGTTTAATATTTGCCCATTTGCTATGTCCAGCCATGATTTCTAAAAAACGCGCAGTGGAACTGCGGGCACACGAAAGACCTTCGCCAACTCGCTCAAGAGCTCATTGATTTTGAGTGGCTTAACGTTAAAGGAATGTGAAAGAGTAATAACCACCCTTGTTAAAAATAGTGATCACTACAGTAGCCTAGTTAACTAGTTTACGATCGATAATTCAAATGCCCGGCAAAATTATGACTTTTTTGGGTTTGTACTGAATTATTGCTTTCGCCAGATCGTTTAGGACACTTCTGATTTTGAGTTGCCTAATTCTAGAGTGTTTTGGCACGTAGCCCCCACCTTACGAAGGTGGTGACTGCTATAAACGCTTCTATTTTAAGAATCCGAACGCGGCATGTCTGTGAATAATGTTGTCACCTACAGCCCTGCATTTACGCTAGTGCCGACCTATGAATGCTTCAATCGCTGTACTTATTGCAATTTTCGGGTCGAGCCCCAGCAAGATTCTTGGCTCAGCCTAGCTGAGGCAAAGGCAAAACTACGCAACTGCCCAGCCCAGACCATTGAAATCTTATTGCTAAGCGGCGAAATTCACCCCAAATCCCATCGGCGAACGGCTTGGGTTCATCGTTTATCTGGGCTTGCCCAACAGACGCTTGCGGGCGGATTTCTCCCCCATACCAATGCGGGACCGTTGAACGAGCGTGAAATGGCTCAGCTTAAGACGGTCAATGTTTCTATGGGCTTAATGCTGGAGCAACTCACACCGCAGCTTCGCCAAACAGTGCATCGCCAAGCCCCCAGTAAAGAACCCGCTTTGCGACTTCAGCAGCTAGAACAGGCCGGTAAATTACGAATTCCCTTTACCACCGGATTGCTACTAGGCATTGGCGAAAGCTCAACTGATCGCGTAGAAACACTACAGGCAATCGCAGAATCTCATCGCCGCTGGGGTCATATTCAAGAAGTCATTTTGCAGCCTTACAGTCCCGGACATCAGGAAGCCTGGCAATGCAATCCCTTTGATCTGCTGAAACTCCCCCCATTAGTCGCCCTTGCCCGCGAGATTCTGCCCGTAGATATCGTGATTCAAATTCCGCCTAATCTCGTTCAAGTGCCCACTATCTTATTGGAATGCATTGTTCAAGGAGCCCGAGATTTGGGTGGCATCTTACCCAAAGACGAGGTGAACCCAGACTATAAACATGACGATTTAGACAAGCTTCAAGATTTTCTCGCCACCAACGGTTGGGAACTCAGACCTCGTCTTCCGCTCTACCCTAAACACTACGATTGGTTAAGCGCGGACCTGCGAAACGCGGTGAATTCGCACTTAGCGACTAACGTCACTGGAACTTAAGTTCTTGTCTCCGTTATGGTGAGTGGGATGTGAGGTCCAAAAATGATTCCCTGCCCAGTTTCGAGTTCTTTATGCAAGTAGTTCTATGCACTGCCAGGAGAATATGCCCCTAAATATGTTTTGATGAGCGCTAAAAAATGGATGTCAGCTCTGTGTGATCGCCAATAATTTACAAACATCTTTGAGCAAGCAATATTGGCTTTTCCGGTAGTTTTTGTTTAAACATTTGAGGGATTTTTAACTCACCTATTCCTAGTTAAATGAATTCAATTAGTATTTAGCGGTTCAATAGCCATGTATGACTCTTTCAGGAATCACAAATTTTTGATTGTGAAGCCTTGAAATCCTTTTTCAGCCAGCGTTGGACATTGGCGAAGTAGGTGAATTTTCTTCACAGAGGACACAGTTATATCTGATTCAGACATTTTACGGATTACTCAACACTATCAATGCCGGGTGCTTTTCGGTAAAACCCTTTTCAGGAAAGCACTTCAGCAAGACTAACCTATTGGCTTATCGCGCAATCCAGTATGCTTCGTCGGAATCGATTAGAGCACTCTCATTCACTGTTGCAAATTATCAATATCAGCGTTGGCTTTTTTGGCATTCAGTTTGGCTGGGCTTTGCAAATGAGTAATACCAGCGCTATCTATGAATATCTGTGCGCTAACCCAGAACAAATTCCTCTCCTCTGGCTCGCCGCCCCGGTGAGCGGCTTGATTGCTCAGCCCTTAGTTGGCTACGCGAGCGATCACACTTGGACCCCCCTTGGTCGGAGGCGTCCTTACTTATTAGTCGGTGCTTTACTGAGTTCGTTGGCGCTGGTATGGATGCCAAATGCCAGTAGTCTCTGGATGGCAGCCGGTTTGCTCTGGATTTTGGATACCGCTGTCAACATTAGCATGCAGCCCTTTCGGGCATTTGTCGCCGATTGTTTACCGGCTCATCAACATACCCTCGCGTTTTCTCTGCAAAGCTTTTTCATCGGACTGGGTTCCGTCTCCGCGGCGATCGCACCGTGGTATTTACACAATGTCATTCATCTGGAAAACGTCACGCTCAGCGGAAATGGCGTGCCCAGCACGGTTAAGATTTCGTTTTATATCGGAGCCGCGTTCTTTTTGGGGACTGTTTTGTGGACGATCTTGACGACGACAGAAACGCCCCCAGAGCAGCCCAAGAGAATCAATTCACCCCTTACGCCAGCGCAAACAGTACGCCACATCGGCAAACTAATCAGAGCCATGCCTATAACCATGAGACAACTGGCAGGCGTTCAATTCTGCAGTTGGTTTGGACTATTTTGTCTTTTTCTCTATTTTCCCCCGGCCATTGCCCACAATATTTTTGGGGCAACCCCTGAAAATACTGAGCTTTACACGGCCGGCATTGAATGGGCCGGCATTGCGATCGCACTTTACAATGGCGTCTGTCTCGTATTTTCGTTGATACTGCCGAGACTCTGCGAAATCCATAGCAGAAAAACTCTGTATAGTTTCTGTCTGTTATGCGGCGGCGTGGGCATTGTGTCTTTACTCTTTGTCGAAACACCCTACGGTATCTTTCTGCCCATGGTAGGTCTGGGGATTTCCTGGTCCAGCATTTTATCGATTCCCTACGCTATTTTGGCGGAGTCTTTGTCCCCTGCTCATGTCGGCTTTTACATGGGGATTTTCAACACGTTCATTGTGATTCCTCAAATCGCCGTGGCGCTGGGTTTGGGCTGGCTGATGACCCATGGCTTAAATAGTAATCCTCTGTTGGCAGTCGTTCTAGGTGGTTCCTGTTTGATTTTGGCAGCATTGCTGGTGCCCAGTATTTCTGACCCGGTAGACGAACAAGAACCTGACTACGAACTTGTGGGTCGCCCCTTGGAAAGCTAACTCGCTCATTCGGATTGACTGGGATAAGAGGTCGTGAGTATTGCTGTAACCTCAGTTAAACCCAGGTCATAGGTAGAGTAGCGGGTGCATCTAACCGGCAGCTATTTAACCCAGGGTTCGAGCTTTCTTCATCCAAAATGGCTTCCACTTCTTCAGCTAGTGCGCTCGCCTCATCCGGTGAATCCCCAATACTGGTGTGACCTAGCTTCCCGAATTCCGACAATGCGCCCATCAAATGAAAAACCGTTCCTGTTTTGCTGGATGTATGGAAATGAATGTGCCGTTTGGTCACAATGTCCATCAAATCTTCCGGAAGTAAGCCTCGATAAGCCGGTTTTTGTAAGTTATCTGAAGCCAGATAATATTTTGGAACACCCTGTTGAGAAATGAATAGACCTGAATCGTAATCGTAAGCGCCGTTGGTGAGTAGCTTGAGAGTCATAAAGGGATGGGTCGTGCCTCCTTTGCGCAAGTTAATCTCGATCGCAGATAACTCCCAGCCTGTTGGGGTTTTCACTGCAATAAAGTCAACTCCATAGCGCTCTAACACGCCTTTTTGCGCCAGATTTTGACCGACTTTTAACCCTAAGGTTTGGAGCTCTTTCCGGTAAGCCTCATCCGCCGGAAACTGACAGCCGAGAAAAATTTGCCCGTCAGGACCGCCCAGAATTTGATCATGGGTCGACAGAATATTGACCTGTCCGGTGGGTGTAATATAGCCTTGAACGCTGGGCGATCGCTTCTCCGTACCTTCGATAAAAGCTTCAACAATCGCGCCCAACGCAGCTATCTGACTAGAAAAATGAGACCAGGTTTCATCACTGCCTTGAAATTCCATTTCTGGTAGCACCTTCGCCACGATCGCCTTGCGTTTAGATAGCGTTAAATCCACCTGGACAGACGGGAACGTCAACAGCGCATTGCCTTCACCCGAAAAACCCTCGTTGAGCTTAACGACACATCGGCGTAATTGGGGGTGGCTTTGCCAGAGATCCGCTGTTGCTTGGATGACTTCGTCCACAGACTCTAATCGACTACTCCCCTCCGGAAACCGTAGTCCAGACTCTTGAAAAATCTGGCGACTTCCGCTTTTGGATCCCCAGTCTAATAAGGAGGGCGGACAGGCAAGTAGGGGCACCCCCAAACTTACAGACAGCTCCTGCTCTAAAAACGTAGAGTTGTAACAAACCATGTAAGATCGTCCCGGACGCAGCGCATGACGAAGCCGCTCTAATAAGCGCGGCCGATCTAATAACTTTTGCGTAAGAGGAACAAGCGAATTGTCATAGGTGGAAAGTAGTAATAAGCGATCGCGAGCGTGGGTAAAGGGAATGCCCGGCAGCAGCTGTAAATAGTAATCAATAATCAGCGGAGAAAGCGGCAGTGCCGTAACGTAAATCAGTCGCGTCCGAGGGTGACGGAGTCTAATCAATGAAAAGAGTAGACGCTCTTCGTAATGTAGAAAGCCGGGGACTTTTTCACCGGTTGCTTGATCAACACTGAATGACGGCACAACTAAAATGTCGCAATCCTCTTGCTCTGCAAGGTCGTTGGGATGCCAGAGGTACTTCAACTGATTTTGAAGTTGCTCGAACTGAGCACTTTTCATCGCCGCCTCACCCTGATTCATGGTCCCTAAAAGTCAAGTATTGAGCACAATTCAGCCCTTCGCCATCATAACGATCTACCAGAAATGAGACTCAAGAATTTACCAAGGGTGTACACAAACTTGGCAATAGCCTTGACTACGGTCGATTCACTCATGACCTACAAAGATCAGTCAAAGGATTCACAATTAACGACTAGCGAACGAACCTGTTGTGGAGCGTGTCTTGGCAGCCTTTATAATGCAAACCGTTGAGAGTTCAACCCCTCTTTAGAAAAAACTTCCACTTTTTTAGAAATCTAGGGCAACATTGAAAAAAATCTGGTCTTAGTCAGCATTTAGCTTCCCAAGAATATGGCATCGGCACTGGATTTTATCGCGCATCAACTTTCTCGGCCTTTCGTTTCACTGTTGCTATGCCCCGCAACCTTATCTTTCGTCCCTTAGAATGTCGACCAGATACTTACCGAGAGTGGTTTCGCCAAGCAAACCAGCTGCGTGAGTGGGAGCAATATGATGCCGCACTTTATAGCTATGAGAGAGCTTTAGAGTATTACCCTGATGATTTTTGGGCTTGGTATCGACGGGGAAAAGTGCTGGAGCGGCTCCATCGTTACGAGGAAGCAAGCGCCAGTTTTGATAATGCCATTCTCGTTAATCCCAAGAACTACTGGGCTTGGTATGACCGAGGCCGTTTAGCGTTTAGACAGAACAAGTTTCTATCTGCAATCACCTGTTTTCAGCAGGCAGCCAAAGTAGAGCTGAATGACTACTGGTGTTTTTATCGTCAAGGAGAAGCATGGCGGCATCTATCAGACTATGACAATGCCTTAGCGGCTTACAGCCGAGCATTAGAAGCCCGCCCTCATGATTATTGGGCAAGATATCGTCAAGGCGATATTCAACAAATTGCAGGGCATTTTGAAGCGGCGCTGGTGAGTTATAAAAAAGCGTTGGTCGCCAAACCAGGAGACTTTTGGTGTCAGTTTCAGCGAGCGGCTATTTATGAACGATTGAATTATCTCGATGCAGCCATTGAGGGTTTTCAAGAGATTGCCCGTAAGCATCCAGATGCCGATCGAATTTGGTATCACTTAGCAGTGTGCTACCGCCTTCAAAAAAAGCCGGATTTAGTCATTGAAATGCTGAGTCGTGCGATCGCAATTTCTCCTCGGAAGTATGAGGAACTGTTGCCCTGCGATCCTGAGTTTGCATCTTTTAGCGACGATTTGCGCTTTAAAGCGCTGCTAGCCAAAGCACACCAAGATGGAGCGGTTCGTCCGGCGACTCCTAATCATTAAGGTTTGAGGAGTTTATTTTCAGAGGTAATATCCTTAGTTGAGCATGTTCGACCTAGAAAATGGGCAGAAAACAGATCTCAATTCAGATTAGGCTAAAGACATTAGTTCCCTGATCCGCGAGCGAGCTTGCTTGGGAGGATTAGATAGCTATTCAAGCAAGTCATTTCACTCTCAAGGTTTCGAGAGCCTGAAATACCTGAAGTCTCCTCGCATAAGCATAGGAATCAATGCCTTCATTTAAATTGGGTAAGCGGTATGGAGCGTCGTAATCGAATTCTTATCGGTGGATTGGGCTTAATTATTGGTCTGATTTTATTGGCTGTGCTGTGGATTCTAAAATCTCCCGCAACTTCAGCGCCAACTCCCCAAAAAACAAGTCAGCCCTTAACAATCATCAGCGCCGAGCGGGAGCCGGATACCGAGCGCTTAGCGGCCATGCTGAATTGTTTACCGGCCCAATTGACCATTCAAAATCAAGATATTGAGGATCGGGTCAATCGAGCTTGGACGGAGCTAAAAAATGAGCAACTAGAGCGCATGTTAGATCTGTTGGATGAGCCCACTTTGACTGACGCTGAAGCGCAATTCGAAGCTTGCCTTCAAGCTCAAGGTATCCAACCCCAGCGTTTACTCAGTAATCAAGCCGAATTTCTGGATGAGTAGATCCTAAAATTTCCACTTATTGGTCCCCATGCAAGGTAAAAATTCACCTCGGATAAAAATCGACCATAAATCTCGAGTAGCCTCTCAGGTCGGAGATTGAAATCGTCCTGAATTGGAATGAAATGAAGAACTCCACCTACCGTTGCCAGATAATTTTTTGGCGATCACAAACTGAGTCTGGTAACAATTAGGACACCGAGCGCGGTTTGTCCCGTCTATTCTGGGCGTCAATATCTGGTGAGGAGATTTGGAAACAATGAAACTAAGCGAATTGCTGGCACTGGTGCCCGGATTAGAGTCTTTGCCGACCCAGCCTGCCGTAGAGTCCGAAGTCACGGGTCTCACCACCAATTCCCAAGCCGTAAATCCGGGAGAGTTGTTTATCGGTTTGCCAGGGACGCGAGTGGACGGAGGAGAATTTTGGGCTGGGGCTCTGGCATCTGGTGCGATCGCAGCTGTTATTTCTAAAGTAGCCGCGACACAAAAACCTCCAACTGCTGACGATTGCGTCATTGTCGTTGACGATCTGGCGGAAATTCATCCTGCGATCGCAGCGGCATTTAATGGCTTTCCCGGTCAAACCCTCAAAATGATCGGCGTCACTGGTACCAATGGTAAAACCACGACCACTCACCTTATCGAGCATTTTCTGTGCTCTAATCAACAGGCCGTAGCGCTGTTTGGCACTCTCTATACTCGTTGGTCCGGTTTTGAGCAGGTTGCGGTTCATACCACCCCTTTCCCGGTCAAGCTTCAGCAACAATTGGCGGCGGCAGTGGCGGCAAAGAACCAGTATGCCGTGATGGAAGTGAGCTCCCATGCCCTTGACCAAGGTCGGGTTAAGCAATGCCCTTTTGCAGTCAGTGTCTTTACCAATCTCACCCAAGATCATTTGGATTACCACACAGATATGGAGACTTATTTTGCAGCGAAGCGGCAACTGTTCAGTCCCGAATATCTCAAGGGTCGAGCGATCATTAATCTTGATGACCCTTATGGCGAAAGACTTTTAAACGAACTCGACAAACAAGCGCTCAGCTATAGCATCGAAAGTATGGCCGCTGATTTTTACACGGAAGATCTTGCTTATGAGGCCACGGGCGTGAGTGGAACCTTGTGCAGTCCCACCGGTAAATTCTCTTTTACGTCTCCTCTCGTGGGGCAATTTAACTTAGCCAACGTGCTCGCCGCTGTCGCCACAGTCGCCGAGTTAGGAGTGCCCTTGCCAGGTATCTTAAATGCGCTCAAATCTTTTGTGGGCGTCCCTGGACGTATGGAGCGCGTCGTGGTCAATGAGACTCAGAATATCAGTGTCATTGTTGACTATGCTCATACCCCTGACAGCTTGGAAAATATGCTGAAAGCAGCCCGACCCTTTATTCCCGGCAAGATGATCTGTGTTTTCGGTTGCGGTGGCGATCGTGATCGCACGAAACGCCCACTGATGGGTGGCATCGCGGCTAAGCTTGCTGACACAGTCGTGGTGACCTCAGACAATCCTCGTACCGAAGATCCCGAAAAAATCTTGGCAGACGTGGTCGAAGGAATTCCAAAGTCCGTAAAACCGCTAATAATTGGTGATCGAGCAGAAGCTATTGCGGCAGCCATTGCGGCGGCCGAGCCCCATGATGGCGTGTTGATTGCGGGTAAAGGACACGAAGATTATCAAATTCTCGGCACTGAAAAAATCCACTTTGATGATCGCGAACAGGCGCGTGCCGGCCTCAGCAAAAAATATGCTTAAAGCTATTACAGTCAACGCCTTCATAAAGAGACGATTCCGTGCATTACACGATAGAAACAAACAACTCAAAATTAAAGACGCCTCTGGGGCTCAGGAAAAGTCCATAGACACACGAGCTTTTGATTAAATCATTTTGTCCCTTTGGGAACTGGCATGACTTTAACCGCAATTACCCTTCCTCCGGCAACTGGAGTCACACCTGAAAAGCTGCTGATAATTCTTCATGGTTGGGGCGCTGACGCCCAAGATTTAGCGCCGTTAGGTGCCGCCCTCGAACTCTCCGCCACTCAAGTTATTTTGCCTAATGCGCCCTTTAACCATTTTCAAGTGCCGGGTGGTCGGGCTTGGTACGCTCTGGAACGGCCTGATTATGCAGGATATCCCTCTGCTCGTGAACAACTCCAAAACTGGCTCATTCAACTGCCGCAAACCACCCATAT